>NZ_JPEN01000086.1 GCF_000767835.1 Streptococcus sinensis
GGGACGACGAAATCGAATTCTAACGAATTACCGATTTCTGTCCCACTCTCATTTTTTTGGATTTTGTTTGGTGAGATTGATGCCCCATGGGATTAGGTTTTCGGTTTTATTTCGAATCCGCTGGATATTATCACGGTGACGAATGATGATAATAGCTGCCAATAGGATAATAATCAAGGTAAAAAGGAGATCATAGCTAGGTAAAAGAAAGCCAAAAGCTGGGAAAAGCAAAGCGGACAGGATGCCCACGATTGCGGAGACCACGCTGGCTAAGGAAATCATACTTCCCAGATAAAGGGTCGTCACAAAGACAAGTATCAGATAGATAAAGAAAGCTGGTGAAAAACCAAGAACGACTCCCGCACTAGTCGCTACAGCCTTGCCACCCTTAAAGCCAGCAAAGATAGGAAAGGTATGGCCAATCACAGCCAAGAGACCGAAAATCAGTGGTGAAATCCCCTCAATATGCAGGAAAAGCGGAAGCAGAGTTGCCAGTGTACCTTTGAAAAAGTCAATCACAAAAGTTGCGGTACCGGCCGTCTTTCCCAAAATCCGGAAAGTATTAGTCGTGCCAGTATTGCCACTGCCGTATTCGCGGAGGTTCTTTTTAAAGAAAATCTGCCCAATCCACAGACCTGTCGGAATGGAGCCCAATAAATATGCTAGTATTAATCCAATTATCGTGTTCATCATGATTTCATTATACCATGATTTGGGGTTTGGACAAAGAACTATTCTGAGAATATTTTTAAGGAATTGTCTAGTCTGACTCTTGTAGCTATGATGGATTTCAGTTGGCTGAGTGGAAATTTAGGCTTTATCGGCCTTTTCAGAGCTATTTTTTAGAAAAACTTTGCAAAATTTGCCAAAAACCTGTAAGATAATAAGGATGACTATCATGTAGGAGGTTCCTTGTGGCAAAAAAGGAAATCAATATTCACAATTACAATGACGATGCCATTCAGGTATTAGAAGGGTTGGATGCGGTCCGCAAACGTCCGGGGATGTATATCGGATCGACCGACGGAGCGGGACTTCACCATCTGGTTTGGGAGATTGTGGACAATGCTGTCGATGAAGCCCTGTCAGGCTTTGGTGACCGAATCGAGGTTACGATAAACAAGGACGGCAGTCTGACTGTCGCAGACCACGGACGCGGGATGCCGGTCGGCATGCACGCTATGGGCATTCCCACGGTTGAGGTCATTTTCACCGTTCTTCACGCCGGCGGTAAGTTCGGTCAAGGAGGATATAAGACCTCAGGCGGTCTCCACGGTGTAGGTTCCTCTGTCGTCAATGCCTTGTCCAGCTGGCTGGAAGTGGAAATCACGCGCGACGGCACTGTTTACAAGCAGCGCTTTGAAAATGGCGGGAAACCTGCCACCACACTCAAGAAAATCGGCACTGCACCTAAGTCCAAGTCTGGGACCAAAGTGACCTTCATGCCAGACGATACGATTTTTTCAACGACGGACTTTAAGTACAACACCATTGCTGAGCGGCTGAAGGAATCTGCCTTCCTGCTCAAGAATGTCCGCCTGTCACTGACGGATGCGCGTACTGACGAAGAAGTGGAATTTCACTATGAGAACGGGGTTGAGGACTTTGTCAGCTATCTCAATGAAGATAAGGAAACCCTGACTCCTGTTCTCTATTTCGAGGGAGAGGAGAGCGGCTTCCAAGTTCAGGTGGCCCTCCAGTACAACGACGGCTACTCGGACAATATCCTGTCCTTTGTCAATAACGTTCGCACCAAGGACGGTGGGACCCATGAGACGGGGCTCAAGTCTGCCATTACCAAGGCCATGAACGACTATGCCAGAAAGACAGGCCTGCTCAAGGAAAAGGACAAGAATCTAGAAGGCTCGGACTACCGCGAGGGTCTAGCTGCTGTCCTGTCCATCCTGGTTCCAGAAGAACACCTCCAGTTTGAAGGCCAGACCAAGGACAAGCTGGGCAGTCCTTTGGCTCGTCCTGCCGTGGACTCCATCGTCTCTGACAAGCTGACCTTCTTCCTCTTGGAAAATGGCGAGCTGGCGTCCAATCTCATCCGCAAGGCTATCAAGGCCAGAGATGCCAGGGAAGCGGCTCGCAAGGCGCGTGACGAAAGCCGGAATGGCAAGAAGAATAAAAAAGACAAGGGTTTGCTTTCTGGTAAGCTGACTCCGGCTCAGTCCAAGAACCCAGCCAAGAACGAACTCTATCTGGTCGAGGGAGACTCTGCCGGCGGCTCTGCCAAGCAAGGCCGTGACCGTAAGTTCCAAGCCATCCTGCCCCTGCGCGGTAAGGTTATCAATACTGCTAAGGCTAAGATGGCCGACATTCTCAAGAACGAGGAAATCAACACCATGATTTACACGATTGGAGCGGGTGTTGGGTCAGACTTTACCCTTGAGGATGCCAACTATGACAAGATCATCATCATGACCGATGCGGACACCGACGGTGCCCATATCCAGACCTTGCTGCTGACCTTTTTCTATCGCTATATGCGCCCGCTGGTCGAGGCCGGCCGCGTCTATATCGCTCTGCCGCCTCTCTATAAGATGTCCAAGGGCAAGGGTAAGAGCGAAATTGTCGAGTATGCTTGGACCGATGGCGAACTGGACGAACTGCGCCGCAAGTTTGGCAAGGGTGCCATGCTTCAGCGCTATAAGGGGCTTGGTGAAATGAACGCTGACCAGCTCTGGGAGACGACCATGAATCCTGATACCCGCACCCTCATCCGTGTCACCATCGAAGACCTGGCTCGCGCCGAACGCCGTGTCAATGTCCTCATGGGCGACAAGGTCGAACCACGCCGTAAGTGGATTGAGGATAATGTCAAGTTTACGCTTGAGGAGAGTGGGGCGTTTTGAAAGAAGTATAGATAAAAGGAAAAAATGAATGAAAAATAAGGTTTACTATGGAGAATATTCTCTGGATCATTGGATTAAGTTGATATTAAAGAAGAATATTGTGTTACCTGAATATCAACGTTTTTATGTTTGGAATCAAGAAAAGGTTAAAACATTAATTGAGAGTTTTAATAAAAAAGAATTTGTTCCACCGGTCACTATTGGAGCGTACACGGACGATGAGGGACAGAAGAATTTAATTTTAGATGGACAACAACGTTTATCGTCTATATTCCTCGCTTACTTAAATTTATTTCCAAATCGTAAGTGTGAAGATTGGGCTCCGAAAGATTTCATTCCTCTAGCTGATACCAATGATGATTCTGAAAATGATGAAGGTAGCAATTATAAGGGAGTGGAGTGGAATTTTAATAGACTTCTATCGATTGGAAGTACAAAAGTAGATATAAAACAAAATGTAAAGACGGGGCAATATAATACTCTAAATTTCGAGATTGGTGAAGATTTTTTTAAAAATAATTATTTAGGCTTTTCTTTTATAGTTCCGAGTTATGATGGGGAAGATAACAAAAAAGAGCAAATTAAATTTTACTCTTCAGTTTTTCGCCATATTAATATTCAAGGAGAAGTATTATCAAATTTAGAGAGCAGGCGTTCTTTATATTTCTTGAATAGTGCTTTAGAACGATTTTTTGATCCAAGTAGTTTTAAAAATATTAAACTAAATGATAAAAAACTTGATTTTGTGAGATATTTAGCAATTCTTGATAGTTTTGAAAAACAAGATTATGATATTAATAAGGTCGCAGCAGGAAAAGGAAATAGACTTGAACAGTTCTATGCAGATTATGTTTATAACATTGCTGAAGAAGGGGACTTTGATTTTGATAATAAAATTTCTTTACTTGATGAAAATTTAAAGTTAGATTTTTATCCCCGAGATTTCCCCTCTATTATTGACGCAGATATCTATATGTTTGGCTTGATTTATTTTTCTATTTTCCAAGAGAAGAAACTGAATGTTTCTAAAATTCGTAATTTGTGCAGTAAACTTAAAAATAAAATAGAGGAATTAAAAGAATTTAAGATACAGCCAGATGAGATTTATGGTGGTTACCTTTATCCTGAAGGTTATGACGTTGGATATTACCATCAGAAAAACCCTAATGCCTTGAAATATATAAGAATACGATTAAGAGAATCACTTGAATTGTATAAGGAGTATTTTAGTGAGTAAGCATACAGATTTTATTTTAACTCCTATAACTACTATTTTGGAAGAAGCAGTTGCTGCAACTTCTAGTATTGGTGATGGAATTGAAACCTACCCTTTGTGTGATTATATTTTACAAGCTGTATTTCTGAAAATGACAGGTTTTCAAGAGCAAAAGATGAAATGCATTGCTTGGGAATTAGGAACAAATGATTTCGAGTTTCGATATTGGTGGTTAAATAAAGCTAATTTAGGAACTTACTCAAATTATGATTCTAAAAATAATATTTATACAGAATTTTGTAAAGTACTTAAGAAAATAAATGTAGACTTTAGCATAAATGATATCGATAGAGAGGATTTATTAAAGAATACTACTAAAAAAATTAGGGAAATATTTAAAGATTCAAACCTAATTTCTTGGGCTCGTGCAGATTTTTCTTATTTTGTATCAGATGATTGGACTGATATTGATCAATTTTTGAAAGATGAAAATAATATGTTTGTGTCAATGCCAAACGAAAACAATAGACCTAAGAAGCCAGAGAGAAAAAAAAGAGATAGTGAGCAAGGATATGAAGATAAACTTAGGGAATATAATAGGAGAGATACTATTTATATTAAAAATATAGAGCATAATTTAAAATGTAAGTATGAAAATATGTTTGATCAACGTAATCGATTAGCACACAATACTTTATCTTATCAACAAAATTTGCCAACCTTAGCTAAATTAGTTAATGAAACTCAAGCAACTAGAAATTATTTTATTTGGTTCGGACTTTTGACTTTAATTGATAATATTTTTATAGAATTATATCGACATTATCAAGAAGGATTAGAAGAGGAACTTAATTATTAAAAGTAGTAAAAAGGAATTTGCATTTGCCGATGTGAGATGTTCTTCCCCATCCTTAAAACAAAAAATTCTCACCAGATTTTCGGACAAGCTCTTCAGAGCGTGAATGAGTCCGTCCGATTTTCGGACGAGGCCTTTCTTGGCAAATTCTGTTTGTCCGAAAATCGGACGAGTGTTNTGCAAGAGCAAAAAACTTTTTCCGAGAATCGGATGGAGTAAAAAGTACATTAAAATAAAAAATTAGGAGATTGTAAAAATGAAAAAAATTTATGGAACTACCAGTTTGGATGTTAAATCTTTAGAAAACAACGAATTTTTCCAGCTCATATCTGAGAGCATGGAGGAGATTGCGGCTTTTAATAAGGCTAACAAGGTGGATGCTATTTACACGACTAAGCTGGCGGAGATGGAGCAGCTTTTGGCTAAGCTCCAAGGCGGGCTTCATCAGACCAAGTCCAGCAAGCTGGTGGCTAGTCTGGATCGGGCTGACCGTGAGCGTGACGATGCTTTGGCTACGCTCCAGTCTTTGGTTCGGGCCTTTGCACGGGTCAAGGATGCAGCGACCAAGGAAGCCTACGAGACCCTATCTCAGATCCTGAAAAACTACAGCGGCCTCGCTGGAACTAGCTTTGAAAAGGAGACCGAGGGGATTAACCATCTGCTTCAAGAGCTGAAAAAGCCAGCCTATCAGCCAGCACTGGCTAAGCTTCATCTGGAAGCCCATGTCGATAGTCTGGCAGCGGCTCAGAAGGCCTTTGACAAGGTTTACAAGGAGCGACTGACAGAGCTCAAGGGCAAGGCTCCGAGCCAGAATAAGACCGTCCGCCTCAAGCTGCAAGAAATCTATGATTTCCTTGTGGACTTTACGGCTATCGGTGCTTACGCTTATCCCGAAAGAACTCACATGGTCAATCTCCGCGACCACCTCAACACTATCCGCAGCCGCTATAAAAAACGCAAACCAACTAAGAAGGTGAAAGAAGAAGCGGCAGAGAGCAACTAGAATATAACTAAATTTAAGATGAAAAATTGTTAGTAGTCGCATCGGATTTGAAAGGAGTAGAAAATGATAATCAGACCTGCAAGCACAAATGATTTTCAAGCTATTTACGCCCTTTATCAAAATGAAAAATGGATGTCTTTTACAGAGGAAAAAGTGACATCACTATTTTCAACAAATCTGTCTCATTACGTGGTAGTTGAAGAGAACCAGAAAATCCTTGGTTTTGCCCGCTACTTGACAGATGAAATCATGACGACCTTTTTAGCTGAGATTATCATTGATAAAGCCTATCGCGGAAAAGGATTGGGACGGCGATTGATCGCTGAAATTCATCAAAAACACCCTTTGACTCGCATTGAATTAATATCAGAAGCGGATGGATTTTATCAGACAGTAGGTTTTAAACCTGTGGGAACAGGGCTTAGAAAATCTGAATGAGAGGAGCCAACCATGACGCTTGACAATAAATTGGGTCTGATGGATTCACTTGAACTAGCTAAGATTGAAGAAAAAATCAGCAAAACCCGAGCGAAAAAACTTTTTGAAAAGCGGCTTCTAGACGATAAAGCAGCTGGAACTTACGCTACTCTGGCCTTTATTCATGGGTTCTTGTTTGAAGAAATCTATAACTTTGCCGGTCAGATTCGGACAGTCAATCTCCCCAAAGGGAATGTTCCCTTTATGCCTGTCATGTATCTGGATGCTTCCTTGAAAGATATCGACCACATGCCTCAGCGAACCTTTGATCAGATTATCGAAAAGTATGTGAAGCTAAATATCGCCCACCCTTTTCGAGAAGGGAACGGCAGAAGTATGAGGCTTTGGCTGGACCACCTACTCAAGGCTGAGCTGGGGCAAGTCGTGGACTGGTCTCAAGTGGACAAGGAAGATTACCGCCTAGCTATGGAGCGCAGCCCTATTCGAGACACCGAAATCAAGCACGTCCTCAAGCAAGCCCTCACCAAGGACATTCATAACCGTAACCTTTACATGAAGGGCGTAGACCATAGTTACTACTATGAAGGCTATAGCCTATATAAAGCTGAGGAGTTGTGAGATAAGAAAGTTTGCCTTATAGACATACCCTCTACAGAATCAAGAATCTCCACTAAAAAGGTAGGTATCCCCATGAGAACTGAACCCGAAATGCTAGATTTAATTTTGCAAACTGCAAAAGAGCTTCAAGTCGAAGCTGTCGCCATGTCTGGCTCACGGACAAATCCAAATGCTCCCAAGGACGAGTTCCAAGACTATGATGTGGTCTACATTGTGGAGGATTTGGATGGTCTGGTGGCTGACCTTGCTTGGTTGGAAAGGTTTGGCAAGCGCATCATCGAGCAGCATAACGTACTTGACCATCGCCGTCTGTATCTTATGCTCTTTGAAGATGGCAATCGGATAGATTTGACCCTCTGCCCCAAGGAGCACATCAAAGAGTGGATAGATAGCGAAGCGGATTTCACGGTGCTGGATGACCCGCAGGGGCTGTTTGTTCCTTATGCACCGACACCCAAGCGCTATTGGACGGCACCAGCCAGTGCGATTGATTTTGATAAATCTTGCAATGAATTTTGGTGGGTCTCAGCTTATGTAGTCAAGGGCATTTGTCGAAATCACCTTGTCTATGCGACGGATCATCTCTATGGAATCTGCCAGCAAGAATTGCTCAAGCTGTTAGCTTGGCAAGTAGCAGTAGATAAGGGAACGGTTGATGTCGGTAAGAACTACAAATACCTCTTTCGGTATTTGCCTGCCGAGAAAGAGAAAGAATTTACAGCCTTGCTTAACTTTTCCGATCAGAAAAAAATCACCAAGTCTCTCTTAGCTACCATGCACTTTTTCCACAAAGAAGCACAAGCTTTCTCTCTCAAAACTGGCTTCCATTATGACAAAGTAACCGCAGAGAATATGATTGGGTATGCTAAGGAAAGACTCGAAACAAATGAAAAATCTACAAAATAATAAGATAACAAAATTTTTACTGATTAGTTTTCTCATTTCTTGGGGATTTGGTTGGGGATTGCTCGCTTTTCTGACGCAAATGAGTCTCTTAAGTCTAACAAGTCCGCTGGGCTTTTTTCTCCATCTACTAGGAGGTTTCGGTCCAACCATTGCAGCCATTTCTTGTTTGCCTCAAAAATCAATTAAAAGCATAGTCTCTTTTATCTTAGGGGACTCAAAGAAATATATTTTATTATTTCTTTTACTAATTTTCGTGCAGACGGGTGTTATTGCTTTCTCGTCTAAGGAGATTAATCCAGCTTTTCCGCTAGGAAATTTGTTTGTTGTTTTTTTGAGTGCAGTCTGTTTTTATGGTGGAGAAGAAGAATTGGGATGGCGAGGCATCTTGCAACCAACTTTGGAAACTAGATTCTCCTTTTGGATTTCCAGTTTGATGACAGGTTGTATTTGGGCAGCATGGCATATACCTTTATGGTTTGTGATTGGAAGTTCCCAAAGTAGGATGCCTTTTATATTATTCAGTCTATTTGCAATTTATCTCAGTGTTCTTCTAGCAGCTGTTTTCAAAAAGACTAAGTCGATCCTCTTTTGCGCCATTTTTCACGGTCTAATTAATACCCTACTTAGCTTATTTGTTATTAAAATTAATCTTTTATTCATTCTAGGATTAGTAGGATTGCTCTTCTTTTCTCACTACCTACAAAGAAACTGTTAAATTTATAAAATATAGATTTACTTTGCAACAAAACAATAAAAAGAGAATTATTATGTCCAATATTCAAAACATGTCCCTTGAGGACATTATGGGAGAGCGCTTTGGTCGCTACTCCAAATACATCATTCAGGAGCGGGCCTTGCCGGACATTCGCGATGGCTTGAAGCCTGTGCAGCGCCGTATTCTTTATTCGATGAACAAGGATGGCAACACCTTTGACAAGGGCTACCGCAAGTCAGCCAAGTCAGTCGGGAACATCATGGGGAATTTCCACCCTCACGGTGACAGCTCCATCTACGATGCCATGGTTCGTATGTCTCAGGACTGGAAGAACCGCGAGATTCTCGTTGAGATGCACGGTAACAACGGTTCTATGGACGGTGATCCACCGGCGGCTATGCGTTATACCGAAGCGCGGCTGTCCGAGATGGCTGGCTATCTTTTACAGGATATCGAAAAAGATACCGTTCCTTTTGCTTGGAACTTTGACGATACCGAGAAGGAGCCGACTGTTCTGCCGGCAGCCTTTCCTAACCTCTTGGTCAATGGAGCAACTGGGATTTCCGCTGGTTATGCGACTGATATTCCGCCTCATAATCTAGCCGAAGTCATTGACGCGGTCATCTATATGATCGACCATCCGTCGGCCAAGGTGGACAAACTCATGGAGTTTCTGCCTGGTCCAGACTTCCCGACAGGAGCCATTGTCCAAGGTCGTGATGAGATTAAGAAAGCTTACGAGACTGGTAAAGGCCGGGTCGTGGTGCGCTCCAGAACTGAGATTGAAAAGCTAAAGGGCGGAAAAGAGCAAATCGTCATCACCGAGATTCCTTACGAGATCAATAAAGCTGTCTTGGTCAAGAAAATCGACGATGTGCGGGTCAATAATAAGGTGGCTGGCATTGCTGAGGTGCGAGACGAATCCGACCGGGACGGTCTTCGCATTGCTATCGAGCTCAAGAAAGACGCTAATACCGAGCTGATTCTCAACTATCTTTTCAAGTACACTGATTTGCAGGTCAATTACAATTTCAACATGGTGGCGATCGACAATTTCACGCCTCGTTTGGTGGGGATTGTACCAATCTTGACTAGTTATATTGCCCACCGCAAGGAGATTATTCTGGCTCGCAGCCGCTTTGACAAGGCCAAGGCTGAGAAACGACTCCATATCGTGGAAGGATTGATTCGGGTGCTTTCTATCTTGGACGAGGTGATTGCCCTGATTCGTGCTTCCGAAAACAAAGCAGACGCCAAGGAAAATCTTAAGGTCAGCTACGATTTCACCGAGGAGCAGGCTGAGGCTATCGTCACTCTCCAACTCTACCGTTTGACTAATACCGACGTAGTGGTGCTGGAAGAGGAAGAAGCAGAGCTGCGCGAGAAGATTACGATGCTGGCAGCTATTATCGGTGATGAGCGCACTATGTATAACCTCATGAAGCGTGAGCTCCGCGACGTCAAGAAGAAGTTTGGAAATCCGCGCCTCAGTGAGCTGCAGGATACGGCAAATGCCATTGAGATTGATACAGCTAGTCTGATTGTGGAGGAAGAGACCTATGTCAGCGTGACTCGTGCTGGTTATATCAAGCGGACCAGTCCGCGTTCCTTCTCTGCTTCGACCTTAGAGGAGATGGGCAAGCGTGATGATGACCGCCTGATTTTCCTCAGCCCAGCCAAGACGACTCAGCATTTATTGATTTTCACCAGCCTGGGAAATGTTATTTACCGGCCTGTTCATGAGCTGTCAGACATCCGCTGGAAAGAAATCGGTGAACACCTCAGCCAGACCATCAGCAACTTTGATACCAAAGAAGAGGTTATCTATACAGAATTGCTGGACAGCTTTGAAGAGGGGACTTACTTTGCAGCGACCAAGTTAGGTCAAATCAAGCGTGTAGAGCGCAAGGAATTTAGTCCTTGGCGGACCTACAAGTCTAAGTCACTCAAGTTCGCCAAGCTGAAAAATGAAGATGATCAGGTCATTGCTCTGGCGCCGATTAAGCTAGACGATGTCATGTTAGTGACTACAAAAGGCTATGCCCTGCGTTTCAATATCGAAGAAGTGCCAGTTGTCGGAGCTAAGGCAGCCGGAGTAAAGGCTATCAACCTCAAGAAGGACGATGTCCTAGCGGCAGCCTTTATCGCCAACACAGACTCGCTTTACCTCCTGACTCAGCGCGGTTCGCTCAAGCGAATGGCGGTCGCAGACATTCCTGTTACTAGTCGGGCAAATCGCGGTCTTCAGGTTTTGAGAGAGCTTAAGACCAAGCCGCATCGTGTCTTCGCAGCTGGTCCAGTCTATGGCGAAGCAGCAGACTTTGACCTCTTCACAACAGAAGCTGAAGCTAGCGAAGAGCAGATTTTGCAGGTGCTTTCTAATAAAGGAACTGCCTATGAAATTAATCTGGCTGACCTCAGCCTGTCTGAGCGCACCAGTAACGGCAGCTTTATCTCTGATACTATTTCAGACGAAGAAGTCTTCTCAGCTTATATCAAATAATCCATATTAGAGAGTGGGACAGACAGCCATGACGACATAGCCGTCACCCACAGAAACACGAAAATAAAGA
>NZ_JPEN01000065.1 GCF_000767835.1 Streptococcus sinensis
TCTTATCTCATTTTTCACTTAAAGCCTTGACAGACTTGACAAATGGTAGAAAAGAGCCAAAAATACTTCTCTCAATAATTTTTAATTGATAAAAACGGCAGAAGGGGGAATCTGCCGTTTTATTGTATCTTTGGGCTAGGATAGCCATTGGGATACACTTCAAATGAAGCACGTTTGCTGTTTATTGCACTCCTGCGAAGTAAACTGTGGTGCTGGTGAAAATGTGGCCTGCCTTGAGAATGACCTGATCCTTCAAGTCACTATGAATCGCATCAGGCAAGGCTTGTGCCTCCAATGCCAGACCATTATGCTGAATCATTGGCCGTCCATTTAGGATGACTGATTCATCGACAAAATTAGCCGAATAAGTCACGACGCAAGGAGCATCTGTGCGGAAAGTCAGGTAGCGGCCAGACGCCGCATCATATAGGTATCCTGCCTCTTCCTGCTCTTTATCGAGAGCAAAAGGGTGATCTAGCCCTGACACGACCTGAATTTGCTCGTCTTGGTCAGCAAAAATTTCTTTTAGCTCCAGACCTTTTTGCAGGCCTTTGACAAAGCCACGATTCGCATCCGCCTCTTTTGCTGGCACACCGTCAGGAGCAATCGGATAAACGCCTTTGGTATGCAGTTGGAGGATATGCTGATCGATGGGCTGACTAAAATCACCTGACAGATTGAAATAGCTGTGGTTGGTCGGATTGACCAGACTGTCCTGATCTGTCTGGATCTGATAGGAAATTTCCAGCTCCCCTTTTTCCGACAAGGAATAGGAAATCCAGATTTTCAAATTTCCAGGGAAGCCACCCGTCCCATCTAGGCGCTCTGTATAAAATGTGACTCCGTCGTTTGTAACTTCCTCTGTTTGGAAAATCACGCTGTCCCAGCCAGTAGAGCCACTGTGGTTACAATTCTGACCATTATTGACTTCCAGCTGGTAGGACTGCTCATTCAGCTCAAAGCTAGCCTTGGCAATCCGCCCCGCAACTGGTCCCACGCTGGCACCATGCTTAGGACTATTGCCAACATAATCATCAAATCGCTCAAAACCTAGAACAATATTGGCAAAATCACCATTTTTATCGGGTGTTTGATATTCTAAAATCGTTGCACCATAATTCATGACCTCGAAGCAATAGCCCAGAGAATTTTCAAAGGTATAGGCTAAGACATCCTGCCCTTTAAAAGTCCCAAAAATAGATTCTTGATAAGCTTTCATACCATCTCCCTCTGTTGCATCTTAAAAATCACGAACCAGCCATTGCCGGTCTTCAAAAGGGAGATTAACCTTATCTACCCAAGACACAGCTGTTTCTTTTAAGACTTTATTGAGTTCATCAATATTTTCAAATCCCGTGGTGCGCAGCCATTCCCGAGCAGCATCTGTGCCACTCTCGATATAAGCTTGCACACTGCCGGCCCAGGTCGCTCGTCCGCAGAGCACACCGTTAAAGCGAGCACCTGACTCGTGCGCAAAGACCAGTGTTTCTTGGAAAAGCTTAGCAGACACACCTGCACTGAGGTAAATATAAGGAAGATGGGTAGCTTCATCCTGCTCTTTGAAAAAGGCAGCAGCTTGGGCCTTTGTATAAACAACCTCACCATCGCCAAAACCTTCCACATATTTGACATTGACAGGGACTTCCACTTTCAGGACATCAATATTAAATCGTGGATGAGAGAAAACCTTCATGGCTTCAATGACCTTGCGCGGTTTGACTTTAGCGTATTCCACACTTCCAGTGTCTGCATTTGTCTCATCATAGGCCAAAATTTCAAGGAAGAATGGGATGTCTTCCGCAATACATTCTGAACCGATTCGTTCAATGTAGGCCTGCTTTTCTTGATTGAGCTCATCACTGCTGTCCACATCATAGTAAAGTAAAAACTTAACCGCATCTGCTCCTTGCTCCTTGATTCGCTTAGCGGACCAAAGATTTAAGCAGTCTGGCAGACGTTTGGTACTGGATGTATCGTAGCCTGTTTTTTCATAGGCCAGCAGCAAGCCTGCATTTTTATCTAGTACTTTGGTTGCTGGGAGGCCATATTCCGGATCAAGCAGCATGGAGGAAGCATGAGGAGTCAACTCTTCTGCCACCAAAACTTTCAACTCTTCCATTTGAGCCACACTTGGTTCACCCTCTTGATATTGAGCCATCAAGCGTTTCAAGGCTCCCCGTTGGTCAAAGGCCAAGGCTGAAATAATGCCGTTTGCATCTGAAAGTCTTTTTAAGTGACTGACTTTTCCATGACTAATGTTTAACTTTTCCATATTCTGATTCCTTTGTGATTCTTATTGGTGAAAAGGGTGGATGATAACTCCCTGAACGACCCGATTAACCGTACCTGTCGGAGACGGTGTGTCTGGTCGATTTTTTACTTTCAAAGAAGTCAAGAGAGAGAATAGCTGAGCATACACAATATAAGGGAAGGCTCGATAGCTATCTTCCAAGATGTCACTTTCAAGAACCACTTGCTCAACATTTTCCAAGTCTTCTCTGCGCTCTGTAAAGAAGACAACCTTGCGAGCAATCTGATCACCAGAAACCTCACGCACCAAATCTAAATCATAACGTTTAGTGTATTCGTTCCTTGAGCCAAAGACCAGCACGAGCGTATCTTCGTTAATCAGAGATTTTGGGCCATGGCGGAAGCCAACTGGAGTTTCATACATGGTCGCAACCTTCCCTGCGGTCAATTCCAAAATTTTCAGCTGAGCTTCGTGCGCCAGACCAAAGAATGGCCCTGATCCAAGATAAATGACACGGTTAAATTCTAATTCTGTCAAAGCTTGGACATCAGCCACATCTGCCAAAACCTTTTGACTCAAGGCAATTAGCTCAGCCACTCTTGCTTCTTTTTGAGCCAAATCTGCCGGGTCAAAAACCAAGAGAGCTGTCAACATCATAGAGGTGAAGCTAGAAGTCATGGCAAAGCCTGCATCATTTGATGGAGCTGGCTGCAGTAAGAGGAGATTCCGTTGATCACCGTGCGCCTGCTGAGCCAGTTTTCCCTCTGCAGCACAGGTAATCGTCACTTGATAAAGCTCGTCAACCAACTGCTTGGCCAAGTCCACTGTCGCAACACTTTCTGGCGAATTGCCACTACGAGCAAAAGACACGAGAACTGTTGGAATCTCCTTATGCAGATGAATCTCAGGACCAGCCACAATATCAGTCGTCGCAACCGAATTAAAATTCCATTTGCGCTCATCATAGAGCTTTCTGAAATATGGCAGCAGCGTATCGCCCACATAAGCCGAAGTTCCCGCACCTGTAAAGATAACTTTTATATAATCATGCTTTTCTTCGATACCTTTCAGAAAAGCAGCGACTTGGTCAGCTTGAGCCTTGTAATGATTAAAAGCTGTCTGCCAGACATCCGGCTGTTGATAGATTTCACGCGTCGTGATTTCAGCACCCAATTCAACCAGTTTCTCTTTTGAATAATCTAGCATGGTACTCCTTTCAAAAATAAACATAAATATATTAGTTACTTCTATTTGAAAGAGGGAATGGGAAAATTCCCCACCCCCCTTCATTTCTTTTTCCGTTACAAAACAGTCCTACTCATCTTCATCATCTGACAAGCCTGCTAAAATATCATTAACCTTAACGATATTTTCGACTGCTTTTTTCGGATAGTCAACATCGGCTCCTGTCAAAGAAGCATTGAGAAACTCAATCACCATCGGCAGATTCATGCCTGCATATAAGTCAATGTCCTTACCTTCTAAAATAAGGCGACTGACTACATTACATGGTGTTCCTCCCAAAAGATCTGCAAACACAAGGTAATCTTCAAAATCCTTGACTGTGTCTAGGAATTTAGCCGTGAAATCATCCGGACCCTCCTCTGGTAGCAAGGCAACGGCATGAATATCCGCTTGAGGCCCCATAATCATCTCAGTTGTAGTTTTCAGTTCTTCACAAAACCGACCATGACTAATCAAAACTAATTGTTTGCTCATAATTTACACCATTATGCCATCCCAAAGAAGAAGTGACCGAATGCTGAGAATGCAACTGCAGCAACAATGATGAGCAAGATAGCTTTTGTAGAGTTCATACCCTTACGTCCAAGCAACCAGTAGATTGCACCTGTGATGATTGCTGGTACCAAACGTGGGAAGATGAGGTTGAGCATATCTTGAATTTCAATTGCTTTATCCCCGATGTGTGGAGCCCAAGAAACTTCAACACCAATCATGCTGGCAATCAAGGCACCAACCATGAAGACACCAAGTACAGATGCAGCATCAATCAAGGCTGTCAAAGTACTTTGCATGTTGTTGATGAGGTTAACCCCTTCTTTGTAGGCAAATTCCAATTGTTTCCAACGGAAAATGTCATAAGCAACAGCTACAGCAATCCACATGAAGATACCGGCTGGGTTGCCTGCAACAGCCAAAGTTGCCGCAATTGAACCCATAATAGCTGGTACCAATGATCCAAAGATTGAGTCTCCAAGAGGAGCGAATGGTCCCATGAGACCTGTCTTGATACCATTGACCGCATCTTTTGATTTGACACCGTCTTTTTCTTCCAAAGCAAGGTCAAAACCAGTGATAATTGTGTGGAAGAATGGTGAAGTATTGAAGAATTGCGTATGCAATTTCATCATTTCTTTCAGTTCAGGTGTACCGTCTCCATACATTTTGCGCAATTGTGGCAAAATCATGTAAAGGTAACCAGAAGCCTGCATCCGTTCATAGTTCCAACCTAATTGGAAAGTAAACAAGCTACGTTTGTTAATCTGTTTAAAATCTTCTTTTGTTAATTTGTAATTAGAATTCGTCATCTTCAATTTCCCCGCTTTCTGATTCAGTTACTGGAGCAGCTACGACTGTACGTTGGCTGTTTTTGAAGTGTTGTACTGCAAGGAAGATACCGATGATAGCGATACCGATCATAGATACACCCTTGAAGTTGTTAACAAAAGTAATCATTTGTTCTTCTGGAAGGTTAGAGAACACTTCAGAACCAACAATGCTAGACACTGCAGCACCAAGGCTTTGAACATTGCTATAAAGCACTGTCAACATAGCCGTCAAACCAAATCCAAGTGCCAAGTAGTGAAGGTTGCGTTTAACTGGAAGGTAGTGGAGCAAGATTGCGAATCCGAGACCTGGAAGCATTTGACCTGCAAGTTTTAGACCGTTTGCCAACCATTGTACGTTAGAGATACCTGTAACAACAGCTTCTACAAAAGCTCCACCAAAAGCAAGCGCGAAGAAGACTGGGAGGGCACGAGATGCCATCCAAGGAAGAGCGCCAAGGAGATAGTTACGTTCGATACCTTTGTAGTCAAAGCGTTCAATCGCAGCATCTACACGGTGAGCGAAGTAAGTTGTAGTCATACGACCAAGAATATCGAAGTAAGTCAAGAGAGCAGCTACCGGAACAGCGATTGTTGAAATCGCGATTTCAGNGGTTTGATCCCTTGAGCTACTGAGAAGGCAGTCGCAAGAACCGCACCAGAAGTGGCGTCAATACGAGATGCACCACCGAATGTACCAACACCAAGTACTACCAATTGAAGGGAAGCACCGATGAAAAGACCTGTACCCATATCTCCCATAATGAGACCTGTGATAAATCCAGCAAATACAGGTGAACCTGCTGAAGAAACGATCGTCAACTCATCACAGATTTGATAAGCTGAGTACAAAGTGAGTAATAAGATTTGCCACCATTGTATCATGACAATGACCTCCTAAAAATTTTTCCTTATTTTAACAAATTCATAAAATCCGCAACCGGATCATTTGGAACCATCTGAGCTGTCAGTTTGACTCCCTTTTCATGCAGCTTGTGGAAAGCTTCCACATCCGCATCAACCACGTTGATTGAGCGAGTGATTGAGCGAGTTTCATCTGACTGAGACATATTTCCGACATTGAGCGTTTCAAGCTGAACCCCTGCCTCTACCAAACGTAGGAAACGGTCTGGTTTACGCGCTACAATCAAAAGTCGCTGCGAATCATATTTACCAGCCAGAATGTTTTCTGCTGCTTTAGCGACTGGCAAAATGCTGAGCTTCACTCCTGGCGGTGTTGCCAGCTTGAGTCCGCTCTTTTCGATAGCATTTTCAGCTACCTCATCATCAATCACCATAATGCGTGAAATGTTGAGTTTAGTAGTCCAAAGGTTGGCTACCTGTCCGTGGATCAAACGTCCATCGATACGTGCACCTACTATTGTCATAAATTTTCCCCCTTTATTGTTTTAAATGTAGGTTGTTTAACTAATTGAATGAATTCTTTATATTCCCCTTCCGTTTCAAAAATGATAATACGGTTACTTCCTTCTTTCAGAAGGCTATGCGGAATATAAAGCGATAAGGTTGGTCCGACATTCCAGAAACGGCCGATATTGACGCCATTTACAAAGGCAACGCCCTTTCCAAAACCGGACAAATCTAAATATGTGTCTTTAAGCGCTTTTATTTCAAAGTCAAAAGCGTAGAAAGCTGGCTGCTTGGGCTGCCATCCTTTTGAAAAATCGATGTTTTCTGTGTTTTCTAAAGGAAGTGGATACTGTTGCCAATCAAGCAAGAAATGCAAATCCTTGCAGACACCAGTGCGAATTCCTTTTCGCTGTGTATCCGCTAAGAACTTGTGCCCGTAATTGACCCGACCCATATTTTCAATCAGTATGTCAATCTGGTGGGTCGCTTTCTTTTTACCAGTGACAAAGATATCTTGACCAATCTCGGCTTGATACTGCGTTGTGACAAGCTCCCCATCTACAAACAGCTGCATCCGATCTCGTCCGTCAATCACCCGAATCTTTTCCTCATCAGCATCCCAGCTCGCCTCTGTATGGTAAAGCAAGTAGCCATAGCTTTGACCCAAATCCTCCATTTTGATAGGATAGAGACTCTCAACCGGCTGAGCCAAATCAGGAAGTGTTTCAAACAAGCTTACTTTCTCACTGAGAGCGATATCCCTCAGTTCAAAGGATTCTTTTGTGAGCGGTTTCGTTTGTGGGTACTCAGGGTAGTAGGTCTCCATCATTTTTTGCACTGCAAAATATTTCGGCGTCGGATTCCCCTGTTCATTGAGCAGAGCGTCGTAGTCATACGAGGTCACCTGTGGCAAATCCGTCACACCTCTCGCTGAGCATCCATTCATGAAGCCAAAGTTTGTGCCTCCGTGAAACATATAGAGATTAATAGAGCCTTGCTTCAAAACCTCATGGACTGCTTCAGCTAGCTCTTCTGGCTCTCTTTTAATGACCGGTTCTTTCCAACGATTGAACCATCCGTCCCAAAATTCCATGCACATGAGTGGCCATTTTTTGCCATGCTCATCAAAGAATTCTTGCATTTGAGAGAAATTGTAAGCTGCCTTAGAGCCAAAATTACCTGTGACAAATAAATCCTCATCGATCAGAGTACCGGCTTTCAGAGTCGCCCTCCAAGGGCCATCTGATGTAAAGAGCGGACAATCAATGCCTCGATCCAGCATCAATTGCCGAATCGCCCTCAGATAGTCTTTATCTTCACCGTAAGAGCCATATTCATTTTCCACTTGCATCATGAGGATGTTACCGCCCTTGTCCAAGAGCCTTGGGACCAACCGCGGAAGCAACTCATCATAGTAATCCGCAACAGCTTGGAGATAGCTGGCATCAGAAGAGCGGATTCTCATATCCTCATTCAAAAGCCAAGCTGGCATTCCGCCAAATTCCCACTCCGCACAGATAAAAGGCGAAGGGCGAACGATGGCATATAAACCTAAATCCTGAGCCGTCTGAAGAAACTTCTCAATATCTAAAATCCCCTGAAAATTAAACTCTCCTTTTTGAGGCTCGTGCATATTCCAAGGAACATAGGTCTCAACTGTATTGAAGCCTAGAGCTTTCAGATTGTAGAGTGAGTGATACCAGTCTTCCGGCTGAATCCGAAAGTAGTGAATCGCTCCCGACAAAATCTTAAACTCTTGACCATCCAAGTAGAAAGAAGAACCTATTTCAAATCTCGCCATCGCCTTTCCTCTCTTGTTTGTAACTGCTTTCATTTATTGTATTATTAATATAATAAATTTTTTCATAAATGTCAACATTTTTTTGAAAAATATGTTAAAATGATAATAAAGAGGAATAAATAAAAAGAGAGGTAAGTGCCATGGCTATTCCTAAATATCAACAAATCAAGGATGAATTGAAACAGCAGATTATTTCTGGCAAGTTCGAAAACGGTGATAAATTCTACACCGAAGCCGAATTGATCCAACTGTTCAATGTCAGCTCTATCACTGTTGTCCGTGCTTTGAACGAGCTTGCCAATGATGGCTACATCATTCGTCAGCAAGGAAAAGGAACTTTTGTTTCACGTGCAAGAAAACACAAACTCGTGGAATTCTCTGACGTCGAAACCTTCCCTATCCAAAAGGATAAGGTAACGGTTCTGTCCATCAAACGTGGAAACAACTTAAAGATTCTAGAGAAGTTGGAATTAGCTCCAACGCAGTTTTACTATAAGATTGACCGTATCCGAAACACGGAAGGGAAAACTTATATCTACCACCAAACCTATATCCCTGAGCAGTATATCAACCCAAATTATCCAAATCTGGACTACTACAGCTCAATCTACAATCGCTTCAAAACAGACTATCATATCCACATGAATGATGAATATTTTGAAGAAATCAACGAAATTACCTTCCCAACACCAAAAGATGTTGCTAAAGTGCTGGACATAGACCCGAATTTCCCAACCGTTCATCAAACTAAAACGACCAAACTGGAAAATACCGGCCAAATTCTCGAATATAGCGAAACTTACAAGCGCGGGGATTTCTTCAAGATTAAGTTCATTTCTAGCAATCGCGATCACTGAAAATAAAACGATGGCTGATTTATGGCTGTCGTTTTTTGCTTCCCTGTTACCAGCTCAACCCCATTATAAACCTATCTAGACCAATCTGCAAGATATTTGACTCATAAAATTATCTTTTTCTTACATTTTGTAGCTGAAACAAAACAATTTTAACCGTAAACAGCTTTTTTTCTTGTTTTTTATTTGATAATCAAACAAAATCCAAACTTTACTCATGATTGTTAGAACAATATTAGAGCTTTTTATACAAAAACATCAACCAATCAAGCTAATAATTCTTAACTATGTCCTTTGTCAGCGTATACAAGTTTGATTGCATCTTTTTTAGAACAAAATATAGACTGATAGACTCTATGCGAAAGAGAAATAAAACAAAAAGACTCAAAATTACGTTTAAAAAACGTTGATTTTAAGTCTTTTTTATAATTTCATTTTCTATTTCTGCTGATTGAGCGACATTCAACTTCAAAGGATGCTGTCCTACTTATTGATTTCCAACTCTCCAACTTGCTCTAGAACTGCCTCCAAATCTGCCCCGGCCTGAAGAAGTGCAGCAGCCGTATAGGCACCTTCTACTATGGGAACATTGTTGATGATGATTTCCTTGTCAGAAAAGTCTGCGACCATTTCCAGATTCATCCGAGCCGAGCCCAGATCAAAAAAGGCTAAAATAGTGTCCTTATCATTGGCATCTAAAGCTGCCTGAATACCTTCAAAGCTGGTACCAATGCTACCGTCGTCCAATCCGCCTACATAGCTGATGTCCACATCTGCCGCCACCTGCAAAATGAGGTCAAACAAGCCTTGGGCTAGGTTTTTGGAATGGGAAACGATAAGAATGCCAGTATCTGCCATCAGCCTGCCTCCGTTTCTAGAAGAGCCTCAAAGAGGAGACCAGATGAAGCCGAACCGGGATCGATATGACCGATAGAACGCTCCCCGACATAGGAAGCCCGCCCCTTAGTTGCCTTCAAATCCTTGGTCGCTTCCACTAAGGAGCCAATTTTTTCATGCGTCAAGTCTCCAGACTGCAGAGAAACAGGAATCCCCGACCAGACATCCACCATGGTCTTCTCGCCTTGCACAGCCTTGCCCCGCTTCTGGATCATGTCCAGACCAGCTTGGATGACTTCTGACAAGTCTTTGCTGTCTTTTTCGGCCTTGGCCATGCCCATGAAAGCTGAGCCATAGAGAGGGCCTGAAGCACCGCCGACCTTGCTAATCAGCTGCATAGAAACAGCCTGAAAAACCTCAGCCGCATTGGCAAATTCCTTAGCAGCTAGATTTTCTACCGCGGCTGCCATTCCCCTGGCCATATTGCCACCGTGATCGCCGTCACCGATGGGTGTATCAAGGTCAGACAGATAGGCTTTCTGATCCTGGATCTTTTCGTTAAACAACTGCATCCATTTTTTTGCTCTTGCTGCGTCCATAAGCACCTCCTTACCAAGCGGCTGTCGTGACAGGACTGTTGAGAGCTGTCAGCCAGTCTGGCTGGTCCAGCTCGATAAAGGTCAGAGAAATCCCTGCCATATCAATGGAGGTCATGTAATTCCCCAGCTTTTTATAGACAACTTCGACTCCAGCTTCTGCCAGAAGATTTGCTACATCGGCCGCAAAGACATACTGCTCCATGAGCGGTGTTGCACCCATACCATTGATGAGAATGCCAATCTTCTTACCAGATTTGAGTTCAACAGACTGACTGAGCTTTTCGACCAATTCCTTGGCTAAGTCCTTAGACGACTGCATCTTTTCCTTGCGATAGCCTGGCTCACCATGGATGCCGATACCAAACTCTATTTCGTCATCGGCCAACACAAAACCAGGTTTACCGACTTCCGGCACGGTTGCCCCGCTTAGAGCCAAGCCGACCGTGTGAATATGTTTGACCAGCTCATCAGCCAAAGCCTTGATTTCAGACAGAGATTTGCCAGCGCGCGCTGCATCCCCTAGAATCTTATGGACAAGGATTGTACCAGCCACTCCACGGCGACCTTGAGTATAGAGGCTGTCTTCCACTGCGATATCGTCATCTACGACGACACTAGCCACCTCAATCCTTTCCATCTCAGCCATTTCCTGAGCCATTTCAAAGTTCATAATGTCGCCGGAGTAATTCTTAATAACCATGAAGACCCCAGCTCCCTCATCTGCTTCCTTAATGGCCTGCAAGACTTGGTCTGGTGTTGGCGAGGTGAAGACCGCTCCGCAGATAGCAGCCGACAGCATGCCCTCACCGACAAAGCCAGCGTGAGAAGGCTCATGACCGCTACCGCCGCCAGAAATCAGCCCAACCTTGCCCGTCTTCTCACTCTTGCGGGCAATGATATCAAAGTCCTTGACCCGATAAACCAAATCGCTGTGAATATAGGCCAAGCCCTCCAGCATCTCGTCCACAACCGCTGTTGGGTCGTTGATAATTTTCTTCATAGGAGTCCTCCGTTTCTCGGCGCTTCTCTAAAATGAGCAGCCCGCCCTAAAAAGAAAGCGCTATCATTTTGATATTATTTTAACATTTTATCTTACCGAAAGCAAATTCTGCCACATCCTAGACTAGAAGAAAGCATCAAATTAGTTGACAAGAAAAAGTAGACAGTGTATACTAAAGATAGATAAGTAGACGGTGTATACTTTTTTGGAGGAGAGTAATGAAACGCAATACTGCCCAATTAAAAGAAGATCTCATTCAAACGGGGATTGAAGAAATTAGAAAACATGGAATTGAACAGCTTTCGCTCAGGACTGTTGCCAAGGCCTGCGGTGTGACTCACGGCAGCCCTTACCGCCATTTTGAGAGCAAGGAAGGCTATCTCAAGGTGGTTTTGACCCAGCTTTCGCTGTTTCTAAATCAGGAAATCAATAAAAATATTGATGCGACAGGTTCTGCGCGTGATCAGCTGACCCAGCTTGGTCTTAATTTCATTATTTTTGCCAAGACCTACCCTCATTTTTTCGAGGCTCTCTTTATCAAATTTCCTTTTAAATATATGAAGGTGACCCAGGACACCATTCTCTTGGAGTGTGATCTGCCAGGATTTGAT
The DNA here is from genome assembly GCF_000767835.1 of Streptococcus sinensis. Taxonomy (GTDB): domain Bacteria; phylum Bacillota; class Bacilli; order Lactobacillales; family Streptococcaceae; genus Streptococcus; species Streptococcus sinensis. The sequence continues at coordinate 11,892 of NZ_JPEN01000065.1, forward strand.
AAATTTAAGGAGCTTGTTTTAAAGCTTCGCAAGGAGGAAAATTTTAGTAATAGCGAAGCGGAAAGCCTCTTTCACTTTTGGAGCTTTATTACGGGTCTAGCCGTTCTGGCCAACAGTCCTATCGGACAAGACCTTGACCAGCAAGCCATCCAAAACACCATCCAGCACATGCTTGACATTTATATCAAAGGAGAACGATCATGAAAACCTTGATTATTTACACCCACCCCAGCCCAACTGGCTTCAATGCTGCTATTCTCAAAGAAGTTCAAAGCAACCTTTCTAAGAAGCATGAAGTGAAAACCTTGGACTTGTATGCCGAAAATTTTGACCCGATTTTGCGCTTTGACCAAGAACATAGACGTCGTGACCTGCACAAAGACCCTGAAATGGCAAAATACCGCGATTTGATTACTTGGGCAGAACATCTGATTTTAATTTTCCCTATCTGGTGGAGCGGTATGCCGGCCATTCTCAAAGGCTTTATCGACCGCGTCTTTGCGGCTGACTTTGCCTATTATTATAAGAAAGTCGGCCTCCAAGGCCACCTGCAAGGCAAGTCCGGCTGGATTATCGCCAGCCACAATACACCAGCCTTTGCCCTGCCTTTTGTCCAAGACTATGGCAAAGTACTTAAAAATCAAGTCCTGAAACTTTGTGGTATTTCTCCAGTCAAACTGACCGAGCTCAACGGAGTAGAACGCAAAACAGACCAACAACGCCAAGAAATGCTCAAGAAAATCGGACAGCTGGCCAGCCAAATTTAAGATAAAGAAAATAGGCGCTTCTTACGAAATGCCTATTTTCTTGTTTAATCCAGCCCCACGCGCTTGAAGATTTCATCCACGCGCTTGGTGTAGTAAGTAGGGTTGAAGATTTCATCAATCTCTTCCTGAGTCAGACGGGAAGTGACTTCTGGATCCGCTTCGAGCAGAGGCTTGAAGTCTACTTGATTGTCCCAAGACTGAGCAGTCTTTGGCTGCACCAAGTCATAAGCCCGCTCCCGCGTCATGCCTTTTTCAATCAAGGTCAACATGGCACGTTGGCTGAAGATAAGACCAAAAGTCGAGTTCATGTTGCGGATCATGTTTTCTGGGAAGACTGTCAAGTTCTTGACGATGTTTCCAAAACGGTTGAGCATGTAGTCGATGAGAATGGTCGTGTCCGGTGCAATAATCCGCTCAGCTGATGAGTGGGAAATATCGCGTTCATGCCAGAGAGAGACATTCTCAAAGGCTGTTACCATGTGGCCACGAATGACACGCGCCAGACCAGTCATATTCTCAGAGCCGATTGGATTGCGTTTGTGAGGCATAGCAGATGAACCTTTTTGCCCCTTAGCAAAGAACTCTTCGACCTCGCGTTGCTCAGACTTTTGCAGACCACGGATCTCCGTCGCCATACGCTCGATGGAAGTCGCGATGCTAGCAAGAACCGCAAAATATTCAGCGTGAAGGTCACGAGGAAGGACCTGTGTAGAGATTTCTTGAGCACGGATACCTAACTTGTCGCAGACGTATTGCTCTACAAATGGTGGGATGTTGGCAAAGTTCCCAACCGCACCAGAAATCTTACCAGCTTCCACACCAGCAGCCGCGTGCTCAAAACGCTCGATGTTGCGCTTCATTTCGCTATACCAAGTCGCCAATTTAAGACCAAAAGTTGTAGGCTCAGCGTGAACACCGTGGGTACGCCCCATCATGATGGTGAACTTGTGCTCCTTAGCCTTATCAGCGATGATGTTGATGAAGTTTTCAAGGTCTCGACGGATGATGTCGTTGGCTTGCTTGTAAAGGTACCCGTAGGCCGTATCCACCACGTCGGTAGAAGTCAAACCATAGTGAACCCACTTTCGCTCTTCACCAAGAGTCTCAGAAACCGCACGCGTGAAAGCCACCACATCGTGACGAGTCTCTTGCTCAATCTCCAAAATACGGTCGATGTCAAAGTCCGCCTTCTCGCGAATCAAAGCCACATCTTCCTTAGGGATTTCCCCCAACTCAGCCCATGCCTCGTCAGCCAAGATTTCCACCTCCAGCCAAGCACGGTATTTATTTTCTTCAGTCCAAATGTTCGCCATCTCGGGGCGAGAGTAACGGTTGATCATGTTGAATCTCCTTTCTTTTGATGTTTCACATCAGCTAAGCAACCGAGGGAAATCTTATTCAAATTCTTCTTTACCAATCCATACAGATGGATAGTGATCTAGTGTATTCAAATCCGTATCCAGTGGTACATCATAGATAGCCAAATAGTTTTCGGGGTATTGAGCAACTAATTCATCATATTTAGCTTGCACCTTACCATGGTCAGCACTAGCAAACAAGACTTCAACAACAGCTCCAGTCTTATCGTTATCAATAAAAGCATTAACAATAATATGAATCATAGGAATTAATCAAGTCTGTAGCCCGTGTTCAGTTTAGACAATACGAGGGGCCTTGTTCCTTTCTGTTTATATTTTTATGGAAATTCAAATATATAAATTACGCACTTATCATTTCATATTTATAAAAAGAAGCAAAATATTTTTAGTATGTGTATAAATTTATTTGAACTTCGATTTAATATGGATTTTTAAAGATTTTTTCCAATGTTTCATTGTTTTCAGCGACTTCATCTAATTCTCTTTTCGTTGTATATCTTATATTTTGTGGTGGATAGGTATTACCTAAAGGAATCAAATGGTCATATGCTTGAGCTTTACCATCAAAAATCACCTTCCAATATCCTAAATAATTTTCAGATGGAATAATATCCTTCACTTTTGCAATATATTGAATACCACTTCTTGGTTTTACTTCATATCCTGCAATATATCTTATCTTGGTTCTTCTTTTTCCGATACGAATATCATACCATTCATTTTTTTCTAAGAAGGCTTCTTTAAATCCTTCCTCTTGTGCAGGTACAATTAACGTTAAATCATCTTCTAAGTTATTAGACTCATCAGACTGTATACCAATTAAAGCGTCCAAAGTTTCAAACATTTCATTTTCTTCAATAGTGGTGTATTTTGTTATGGTCTTATCCTCAAATGAATCTAATGCTTTTGAAATTTGTAAAGATACTTTTTCAATATTTTCTTTTATAGATACATAATCATCTCTCCGAAAAAAAGTATTATGAGCTATATCGTTTCTTGGATCTTTTAACTGATTTAGAACTGTACTCAAACTATTTGACAATCTTTCACTACCATCAATACTCCGTGAAATATATCTATCCCAAACAGATCTAGGAGCCGTCCCCTGAATTGCTTTGTCTATATCTTTTAATTCTTTAATATGACTTTCCCAATCAATTTCCTCAGTAGAATTAGTAAATCGCTCATCAATATCATTTGTCAAATTTTTTAGAGATTCTAAAACTTTTATAAAATTTTCTTGAGTACTATCCTCATCGGGTTTTTTATCCTCATAAATTGCAAATAACATAGTGGGTAAGTCGCTAAAATACTTACCATCCAACGGCTTATAATTTTTCTTTTTCGACTTATTATTATCTCTAATTGCTAAACTTTTTGTTAATCTTTTTTCCCAATTCTGTGTCTTAGATTTCAAAAACATTACTTCAGAAATCAATGCTCTCGTTTTATTTTCAATGACATGTATCAATTCATACGCTTTTTTACTATAATATTGAGATATAGCATCCTCCAATATAAACATTTCCAAATCAGTAAATGAGTCAATAAAACTATGAAGTTCGGCGTCCAACAGTTCAAATTCATCAATATTATCCTCATCGCTAAGATTTACAACTAGAATAAAAAACTTTTTATTCTCCTCTTGTATTTCGGTATCCATCATTTTTAATTTATAACTAAATGATTTAGTTTTGATTTTAATTGATTTCTCCTCACATACTAGTTCGGTGGTATCACTTATAGATTTCTTGAGCCTCCTAATATTATCATGTAAATTTTTCTTTGACTTATTTTCATTAGAGATAATTAAATACCTAGACATTCTTTCCATCATATAGCCCCTTTCCCAAACTCAACCACACTATCTGGCGCATCACTAAACACAGTCACATGCCCCATCTTGCGATTGTGCTTCGCTTCTATTTTACCATACAGGTGGAGGTGGGCGCTTGGATTTTCTGTGATATATTTTTCAGCGGCCTCGACGTGCTGGCCGAGGACATTGAGCATGACGGCTGGCGCATGCAGGTGGATAGCTGGCAATGGTGCTCCGAGAACACCAAGAATATGTGTGTCAAACTGCGAGAAGTCGCAAGCTTCGATAGAGTAGTGGCCAGAGTTGTGTGGTCGTGGGGCGATCTCGTTGACAATGATGTCATCAGCTGTCGCAAACATTTCCACGCAAAGGGTTCCAGATAGTTTGAGCTGTTCTGCGATACGTAGAGCCATGGATTTAGCCTTTTCTGCTAAACTTTCTGAAATGCGGGCTGGCACAATGGTCTTAGACAGGATATTGTTGCGATGGATATTTTCCTGAACTGGGAAAACCGTCACGTCCTTGCCATTTCCTGATACGATGACAGAAATTTCAAGGTCAAAATTGACAAATTCTTCCAAGACACAGTCTGCTGAATCTGCTAGCGCATAGGCTTCTTCCAAGTCTGCTTCTGAGCGAATAACCTTTTGTCCATGCCCGTCATAGCCACCAGTCGCCGTCTTGAGGACATAGTTTTTCGACAGGTCTATATCTGCCAAATCTTGGCTAGAAGTCACAACCTTGTAGGGCGCAACAGTGACTTGAGCCTTGTTTGCGAGAAAATCCTTTTCAAAAATCCGATTTTGAGAAATGCGGAGCAGGTCCGTCCCTTGAGGGAGCTGACCATCCTTGATAACGGCATCTAAACCGTCAGCATCTACATTCTCAAATTCATAAGTCAGGACATCGCAACGCTCAGCCAGCTGACGAAGGGCATCCACATCATTATAAGGAGCCACGATAATTTCCGCCACGCGAGAGGCCGGGCAATCCGCCGCAGGATCCAGCGCGATAACCCTGTGCCCCATGTAGATAGCAGAAATGGCCATCATCTGTCCCAGCTGACCGCCACCGATAATTCCGATTGTTTTAGATGAGCTCATTTGTAGACTCCTCTGCGATTTTTCCTTGTTCTTCTGCAAAATCTGCCAAAGCTGTCGCGATAGCCTGATCCTCTACTGAGAGGAGACGGAGGGCAAAGAGGGCCGCATTGGTCGCACCAGCTTCACCGATAGCCATTGTCGCAACAGGCACACCACCCGGCATCTGCACGATAGAGTAAAGTGAGTCCAGACCGCTGAGAGCGCGTGATTTGACTGGTACACCGATGACAGGCAGAGTGGTTTTGGCCGCTACCATTCCTGGCAAATGGGCTGCGCCTCCAGCACCTGCAATGATAACCTTGATACCACGGCTGCGAGCTTCTTCGGCATGCTTGAACATGAGGTCTGGTGTACGGTGGGCAGAAACAACTTTTTTTTCGTAGGCTACGCCGAAGCGGTCCAGGACTTCTGCTGTTTTTTGCATGGTTGCCCAGTCGGATTTTGAGCCCATGATGATGGAAATTACTGGTTTCATATTAAGATACAAAGGGACGTTTCGCTTGCGAAAAATCCTGTAGAAAAATAGGAAAACTAACGACGACGGTTACGTCTAGGCAGTTTTATCTTTTTCCTAGGGATTTAGTCCCGTGTTCAGTTAGGGAAACTAACTGAATACTCCTTTCTTACATTTTTCCTTTATTGCGACCATTATCGTATTTGGCGACTGCGTCGCTTTTACACTCTTATTTGTTTGCCTTGCTTCCGATGTCATGGCGATAGAAGAGGCCTTTGGGGGCTTGTTTTTCTAGTTGATTGTAGATTTTTTCCTGCGCAGCTGAGACGGTATCTGCTGTGGTGACGAGCATATAGACACGACCGCCATTTGACAGCAGTGCTCTGCTATTTTCCGAAAACTTGGCCCCTGCATAGTAGGTGATGATGTCGCCGTCTGTCTTCTCCGGCAGAGGCAGGCCTTTCTCATAATCCAGTGGGTAGCCCTCTGATGCGACAACCACGCCCAGGGTCACTCCCTTGTCTGTCCAAGTAATGTTTGGCTCCTTGCTCTCGAGGATATCCGTGATATTTTGCGCAAAATCAGACGTCAGGCGCGGCAAGATAATCTGGGTCTCCGGATCTCCGAAACGAGCGTTGAACTCGATGACTTTCGGGCCATCAGATGTCAAGATAAGACCTGCGTAAAGAACACCAAGATACGGACGACCTTCTTTGATCATGCCCTCAAGGACTGGCTTGACAATCGTCTCAACTGACTGATCCACCACGCTTTGTGGCAGGTGAGGGACTGGCGCATAAGCACCCATCCCACCTGTATTGGGACCCTTGTCGCCATCATAGGCACGCTTGTGATCCTGAGCCGTAGGCATGATGTAGAACTTGTCACCATTGACAAAGGCAAAAAGTGAAAATTCCTCTCCTTCAAGGAATTCCTCGATGACCACACGCGCACCTGAGTCACCAAATTTATTGTCCAATAGCATGTCATGAGCGGCTTCTACTGCTTGCTCTACGGTCTCTGCTACGACCACGCCCTTGCCTAGAGCTAGGCCGTCTGCCTTGACCACGATAGGCGCCCCTTGCTTTTCGATGTAGGCTTTGGCTTCTTCAAAGTCGGAAAATGTGCCATAGGCTGCTGTCGGAACGCCGTATTTGACCATGATTTCCTTAGCAAAATCCTTGGACCACTCCAGCTCCGCTGCTAAACGAGATGGGCCGAAAGCCTTGAGTCCAGCTTGGTTAAAATCATCCACAATCCCAGCAGCAAGGGCATCATCTGGACCGATAAAGGACCAAGCAACATCATGCTCCTTGGCAAATTCGATTAGTTTGGAATGTTCGGAAATTCCAATATTCACTAAATCCAACCCATCCAAGGTCATACCATCATTTCCAGGAGCGACAAACACCTGCTCCACATCCCGAGACTCCAATAACTTCTTGGCAATCGCGTGCTCACGACCGCCCGAACCAACAACTAAAAGCTTCATAGCTAAGATACCTCAATGTCCAATATCACAGGTGCTCACGCACCAAGCTAACACATCACGTAAAAATTATCGTATTTTTACGAATTATTTATCTAAATTATATCACAATCGTTCGTTTTATTCTATGATAACCGGGAAAGAATGAAAATAATCTAATCTTATTGAAAATTTATAATCTATGGGAAAATATAATTTTTATTCAAGAAAATGAAATACAGCCTCTTAGTTAAAGAATAAGTATTCATTTTAGCTTATATGCCTACTTTTTTAGCACTTTTGACTAATTTATAACCTTTAGTCAAAACATCAAAGATTTCATAAAACTAAATTAGATTAGCAGTTCAATTCCCAAAATTTTAAAAAATTACTCTATTTTCATATTTTTTCCCGAATAATCTAAATGGAATTATCCAAATTTCTTATTCAAAGGAGATCTATGAAGAAATATCAGAAACTGTTTTTATTATCCGGAGCAGTCCTTGGGCTGTTTGCCAGTCATTCCACGGCTCAGGCTGTTGCATCAACTGAAGCTGGAAGCAAAATCCTAGGCCCCACTGATCGTGCCAGCAATGTGACTGTCAATGTCACTGGGGATACGGCACAGATTCATTATGCCCGCTCCAAGGCTCAAGTTCCTTATACTATTTCCCACGCGGTCTGGTCCGACGAAAATGGACAGGATGATTTGAAATGGTACACCACACCTCAAACATCCAGCACAGCCATTGACCTCCGGCAGCACGCTGGCTATGGCACTTTCCATGTGCACACTTACATTAATATCAACGGGAAGATGATAGGCTTAAATGGTACGACCTTTACCCTCAATAAACCTGCAATTAAGGTCACTACTAATATTGTCGGACCAACTGGGCAAATTTACTTTAATCGCAATAAAGATCAGTTAAATTCCCGTATTTTACATGCTGTCTGGTCTGATGAAAATGGACAAGATGATTTAAAATGGTATAATGCTGGGCAAGATATCACCGAATTTACACTTTCTAATCACAAAGGCTATGGAACTTATCATATTCATACTTATGAAAACAAAAACGGCAAGATGATTGGCTTAAACGGCACTACTTTCCATCTCGAAAAGCCCAATCCGACCATTCAAGCAAGCTTCCCCGAGTCGGGCATTATGGAAATCCTTATCAAAAATCTTCCTGACACCATGTACAAGGTCACTGTGCCAACTTGGTCTGAAAACAAGGGTCAGGATGATTTGCAATGGTATGAGGCAAGTAAAAATCCTGATGGCAGTTACAGAGTAAGAGTAGAACTGAAGAAACACAATTACGATACAGGAACCTATCATATCCATCTCTACGGTGAAAGCTATGTCAAACCTGAATTTACATGCTTAGCAGGAACAACTGCTACAATAGATGCTGGAAAGCTCCCTTCTCCAGAAGAGCAAAAACCGCTTTTTTCTGTCGAAAATGTCAATCATGAGCAGGGAACCTATACTGTAAAAACCAGTGAGACTGCAACATCTAAGCCGATTCAGTCCGTCCGCGTTCCCATCTGGAGCACCCATAATCAAAGCAATATCAAATGGTATGAGGCAAGTAATAATGGAGATGGAACCTTTACTGCACAATTTAATATTCGCAACCACCAAGCCTTATCTGGTAATTATATCAATCATATCTACGTCAAATATAAAGATGGCAGCGAACATAGCTATGCGACAGACACCGTCACTCTCTCTGCTGAAAATATCAAAACCAAGGTTTCTGTCAATAAAATCTCTGCCTACAATTACGAAGTGACCGTGGTAGATGCTTTCGGGCCAGGAACGATTTCTCTGCCGACCTGGTCAGAAGTCAACGGCCAAGATGACATCAAATGGTACACTGCTAACAAAGTTGGCAATGGCTTGTATAAATTTACCATCAATACGCAACAGCATGCTGGAAGTGGTCTCTTCCATACCCATGTCTACCGTAATCTCAACGGCCAGTTGACTGGACTTACAGGTACCAGCTATCAGGTTGATAAACCAACTACTCCTGAGCCAACCCTCTACACCCCTGATTATGCAGGAGCCTCCTCTTACCCCTATGGTCAGTGCACTTGGGGAGCAAAAGTGCTAGCTCCTTGGGCCGGTCCTTACTGGGGTAATGGTGGCCAGTGGGCAGCCAGCGCACGCGCAGCTGGTTTCCGGACAGGAAGTATCCCACAAGTCGGAGCAATTATCTGCTGGACTGATGGTGGCTATGGGCATGTCGGTGTTGTCACCCATGTCGAATCCAACACCCGCATCCAAATCAAAGAATCCAATTATGCAGGCAAACAGTACATTGGCAACTTCCGTGGCTGGTTTAATCCCTACGCCGCTGGTCAAGGAGCTGTCAGCTATATTTATCCAAAATAAATCTATTCAAAAACCCTCGGCTTAATGAACCGCACCCCAAAAGTTAGACAGAAAAAATCTAACATTTGGGGTGTTATTTTTATGAA
>NZ_JPEN01000110.1 GCF_000767835.1 Streptococcus sinensis
GCAAAAAGCAACGGCAAATCCGTTGCTTTTTTTGTAGCAAAGGGACTATTGTCCCAGACTCTTGTTTTGGCTCCTTGTCAACTATAGTACATTTGCTAATGATAAGGGAAACTGATTTCTTTTAAAATTGATTTGGGAAAGGGTTAATAAAAGAATATTTTTGGGAAAAATGTTACAATGAGGTGATAAATCAAAGGAGTCGTATATGGAACATAAAGAAAAAGATTTTAGCTTATCCTGGTTTTTCAGATGGTTCTTAGATAATAAGGCTATTACCGTATTTTTGGTTACTTTACTCATCGGTTTGAACATTTTTGTTCTGAGTAAAATTAGTTTCATTTTTACCCCAGTAATTGAATTTATTGGCGTGATTATGTTGCCGGTAATTTTGGCTGGTCTGCTTTATTATCTGCTTAATCCTATCGTTGATTTTATGGAAAAGTATAAAATCAATCGTTTAGTGGCCATTACAATCGTCTTTGTATTGATTGGTTTATTAATTGTATGGGGCTTGGCTGTTGCTATTCCAAATTTGCAGCATCAAGCGGTTAGTTTTTCCAAAAATGTTCCCACTTATCTCAAGCAAGCCAATAAAATGATTGATGATGTTTTGACCAACTATATTTCGGATGATTTGAAGCCACAGATTGAGGAGTTTACAAATAATCTATCTACTCAGATAGCTACGTGGGCCAGCAATTTTTCATCTAGAGCAGTCAATTGGGCTAGCAATTTGATTAGTACGGCTTCGCAAATCATTGTGGCAATTATCATTATGCCTTTTATCCTTTTCTACCTTCTACGTGATGGGAAAAATCTCAAAGGCTATGTGGTTCAGTTCTTACCTACTAAATTCCGCGAATCATTTGGTCAGGTCATGACGGATGTCAATACTCAGCTGGCTAATTATGTTCGTGGTCAGGTGACAGTAGCCATGATTGTGTCTTTTATGTTTATGATTCTTTTCAAAATCATTGGCCTGCGTTACGGCGTGACTCTGGCTGTTGTTGCAGGAGTTTTGAACTTAGTACCTTATTTGGGAAGCTTTCTTGCCATGTTGCCGGCCTTAGTTCTAGGTTTGATTGCTGGACCGCTCATGCTTTTGAAGGTGATTGTTGTCTTTATTGTCGAACAGACGCTTGAAGGCCGCTTTGTTTCCCCACTGATTTTGGGTAGCCAACTAAGTATTCATCCGATTACTATTTTATTTGTTTTGCTGACATCGGGTTCCATGTTTGGCATCTGGGGTGTTTTGTTGGGGATTCCTGCCTATGCCTCCGCCAAGGTTGCTATTACAGCGCTCTTTAAGTGGTACAAGAAGGTTAGCGGTTTGTATGAAGAAAGTGTTCAAGAACTAGGAGAAGACAGTGAGTAATAGCGAACAGATGCTAACAGCCCTGCAAAATCAAGATTTGGCACAAGTTGAGAAGTATTTTGAAGAGGCTCTGGTTCAAGATTCCAATCAAGAACTATTAGAGTTAGCCGATTACTTGGAAAGTATCGGCTTCTTCCCTCAGGCAAAGCGAATTTATGAGAAACTGGCTCCGTTTTATTCGGAATCTTATATCAGTCTGGCAACAATTGCTGGTGACGATGGAGATTTGGAGGAGGCTTTTGCCTATTTGGAGGAGATTGACCCGACTAGTGAATGGTATGTGGCGGCTCTCTTGGCCAAGGCTGATCTCTATCAGTTAGAAGGATTGCCAGATGTGGCTCGGGAGAAATTGCTGGAAGCTGCCAAACTGTCGGATGAACCTTTGGTGACATTTGGTTTGGCAGAAATTGAGTTTGAATTGGAAAATTTTGCCCAAGCCATCAAGGAATATGCTCTGCTAGATAATCGCTCTATCTACGAGCAGACAGGCGTATCCACCTATCAGAGAATCGGACTTTGTTATGCCAGTCTGGGGAAAATCGAAGCAGCTATTGAATTTTTGGAAAAAGCTGTCGAGCTGGAATATGATGAAGAGACTGTCTATGAGTTGGCGGCTATCTTGTATGGTCAAGAGGAGTACCAAAAAGCCAATCTTTACTTCAAGCAGCTGGATACGATTTCACCAGATTTTGAAGGCTATGAGTATGCTTACGCGCAGTCTCTCCATGCAGAGCATAAGACTGAGGAAGCCTTGGCAATGACTGAGCAAGGCTTGACTAAAAATCCTTTCGAGACTCGCCTTCTGCTCCTTGCTTCGCAGCTATCTTATGAGCTGCATGATGTCGAACAGGCTGAGAACTACCTGCTAGCAGCTCAGGACAATGCGGATGATTTGGAGGAAATTGCTCTGCGCCTGACCAATCTCTATCTGGAGCAGGAACGTTACGAAGAAGTTTTAGCTTTTGAGAATCAGGATGTAGACAATGTCTTGACCCGCTGGAATCTGGCGCGTGCTTACCAGGCATTGGAAAATGTGGAGAAAGCTGGCAAGCTTTATCAGGAACTGGCAGCTGACTTGCAGGGAAATCCTGAATTTCTAGAAGAATTTGTTTATCTATTACGCGAGTTGGGTCGTGTGGAAGAAGCAAAAATACAGGCTGGCAAATATCTGAGTTTGGTTCCAGACGATACTGCTATGGCAGATTTGTACGAAAGTTTGTAGAATTTTCACTTCATAAAAAAGACGCATCATTTCTGCGTCTTTTTGAATAGCTTTATTGAAGGTTTAATTTATATTTGCAAATGAAGTAAACAGCAAAATAGAAACCGATAATTTTGATGATTTCATAGATATAAGCAAAGGAGAATATAAATGATTTCAAAACTGACCTGCCTGAAAAATTGTAGTATAATTCGTTGAACCAACTGAAGAAACCACCATTTGGAATGAAGAGACTGATGCTTCCCAAGGCAATCCATAAAAGAAAGGCAAAAAGGATAGACATCAGAATGCGGTTATTCTTAAACAGATGGCCGATAGCCATTGACAAGTAAAGAAAGAGGATTCCGGATACGAGTTGTAGAAATTGGCGAACGAGGTATAGAAGGATATAAGCGACATCCATATTTTTGAAGAAATCAAAAAGGTCAGCAATATTTGTACGGCTGATAGTAAAAGCTGTGAACAGGAGGCAGGAGAAAGAAAGTCCCAGGCTGATGGTACAAAGAAGTGACCAAGTAATAGCAGTCAGTAGCTTAGCCAAAAGCACCTGATGGGTAGTCACTGGCAGCGTCCAGGTTAAGTATCCTTCGCGTCCAAAGATATTTTTATAAAAGCGAACAATCGTGATGATTATATTGGATAAATAAACACCAGAAGCGGCAGAGACAAGAAGGAGTATCAAGAAGCCATAGAGAGCCCAGTAAACGGAGGTACTTGAATCATAGTTTGACTGAAGCTGGCTGGAGGTTGTAGTACTAACCGCTGTAATTCCCATGAGAATCGATAGGGCAGCCAAGACAGCAATTAAGATCAAATACCATTTATAGGTGGCTTTAAATTCATATTTTAAAAGTTTTCCAAACATATCACTTTCTCTCTTTCTAATAAAGACGGAACTGGTAACGGAAGATTTCATCAATAGATTGCTGGTATCTTTGACGCAGATTTGCAGCATTTTCATGGATTAGAATGGATCCTTGGTTGATAAAAATAACTTCGTCCAAGATTGGCTCTATATCAGCAATTAAATGAGTGGAGATAATGACAGATGAGTGAGGCGAACGGTTTTGGATAATGGTCCTCAAAATGTAATCTCGTGCGGCAGGATCGACACCGCCGATAGGCTCGTCCAAAATATAAAGGTCAGCCTGACGGCTCATGACTAAAATCAGCTGAACTTTCTCTTTATTTCCTTTGGAAAGATTTTTAAAAGAATCCTTCACATTGATATTAAGGTCATTTAAGAGTTGATAAGCTTTCGCAATGTTGAAGTCTTCATAAAAATCTCGAAAGAATGTTAAAGCTTCTTCGACTTTTAGATTATCGTTTAAATAGCTTGTATCGGGAAGATAAGAGACGAATTTTTTAGATTCTGGCGAGGGAGTATTTCCTTTTAGATAAATAGTCCCAAATGTCGGCTGCAGCAAGCCGTTGATTAATTTGATGAGGGTGGTTTTTCCGCTCCCATTTGGTCCTAAGAGACCGACAATTTTGCCAGGCTGAATAGCTAGATTGACATTTGTTAGAGCTGCAGATTCTCCATAATTTTTCTGTACATGATCAAGATAAAGTAGTGGATAGGGATTCATAGGTATTTCCTTTGCAGTGTTTTTATATTTATTATAGCTTTTCGTTTTTAAATATGCAAAGGATAATGGAAGTGACGGGCTTGGTCGTAGGGATATCTGTCTTTGTATTTAAATTCCTTCTTTGGAAATTTTCCTGTATAATAGAATTAGAAATATAGCACGGGCATAAGGAGATAAATGTGGTCGTACAACTAGATACCAAGACTGTTTACACTTTTATGGACAGTCTGATTTCTATCAAAAAATATGTAAATCGTGCCAAGGAGTTGGGCTATAAAAGTCTGGGCATGATGGATATAGATAATCTTTACGGCGCTTATCATTTTCTAGAGGAGGCGAAAGCAGCAGGTATTCAGCCTCTGCTGGGTCTGGAAATGGAAATTTTCAAAGATGGCGACCTTCTCAATCTGCGGCTCTTAGCTCTGGATAGTCAGGGCTACCGCAACCTGATGAAAGTCTCTACTCTGAAGATGATGGGGCGTAAGAACTGGGAAGATTTCCAGCATCTCTTTAAGGGGTTGGCTCTGATTGTGCCAGCTTTTGAAGGCGTGGATCGACTGGATCTTGGTTTGGACTTTTTTGTCGGCGTTTTTCCAGATACACCGCGGCAGGATTTTGGTCGGTCTACCTTGCCTCTTCATACCGTCCGATATTTTGAGCAGGGAGATTTGGAAACTTTGCAGATGCTGCGGGCGATTCGGGATAATATCAGCTTGAGAGAGGTTGGGCATTTGCCCAGTCATGAATTCTTATTGACTCCAGATACTTTGGTGGAAGCTTTCGCTGACAATTTTCCAGAGAGTCTGGCCAATCTGGATCAGCTGACGGCCTCAGTTCACTATGAAATTAATACTGAGCTGAAACTTCCGCGCTTTAATCCTGAGCGACCTGCAGTAGAGGAACTTCAGGAATTGGCCAAGGAAGGACTGCGTAAGCGAGGACGGACAGGAGCAGCCTACCAAGAAAGGCTGGCTCAGGAGTTGGCGGTTATCCACCAGATGGGTTTTGACGATTATTTTCTTATTGTCTGGGATCTGCTGCGCTTTGGTCGGAGTCAAGGTTATTATATGGGCATGGGTCGGGGGTCGGCAGTCGGTAGTTTGGTAGCCTATGCTTTAGATATTACGGGTATTGACCCAGTAGAAAAGAACCTGCTCTTTGAACGCTTCCTAAATCTAGAGCGTTACACTATGCCTGATATTGATATCGATATTCCCGACGTTTACCGACCGGAGTTTATCCGCTATGTCCGAGATCGCTATGGCAGCATGCATGCTGCCCAGATTGTGACTTATTCCACTTTTGGTGCCAAACAGGCGATTCGGGATGTTTTTAAGCGCTATGGCCTGCCTGAGTATGAGCTGACGAATATTACTAGGAAGATCCGCTTTCAGGATAATCTGACCTCGGCTTATGAGAAGAACATAGCCTTTCGCCAGATTATCAACAGTAAACTGGAGTATCAGAAGGCTTTTGAAATTGCGAAGAAAATCGAAGGAAATCCCCGTCAGACCTCTGTTCATGCAGCTGGGGTCGTCATGAGTGACGATGATTTGACCAACCAAATCCCTCTAAAATACGGGGAGGATATGTATATCACCCAGTATGACGCCCATGGCGTGGAGAGCAACGGCTTGCTCAAGATGGACTTTCTGGGCTTGCGTAATTTGACCTTTGTCCAGCGAATGAAGGAAGCAACCCTGAAAAAATATGAAGTAGACATCGAGATTGCAGAGATTGACTTAGAAGATGAAAAAACTCTGCGACTTTTTGCGGCAGGTGATACTAAGGGGATTTTCCAGTTTGAGCAGCCGGGCGCTATCAGCCTGCTCAAGCGAGTCCAGCCCGTTCGCTTTGAAGAAGTGGTAGCCACTACATCCCTCAACCGTCCTGGTGCCAGTGACTATATTGATAACTTCGTCAAGCGCAAGCATGGTCGGGAGCAGGTGGAGCTGATTGATCCTAGTCTAGAGGATATCTTGGCGCCAACCTACGGCATCATGCTCTATCAGGAGCAGGTCATGCAAGTGGCCCAGCGTTTTGGTGGCTTTAGTCTGGGCAAGGCCGATATTTTACGACGAGCTATGGGTAAGAAGAATGCAGCTGAAATGCACAAAATGGAAAAAGAATTTGTGATTGGAGCTGTAGAATTGGGACATTCGGAGGCCAAGGCCAAGGAAGTTTTTGCGATCATGGAAAAATTTGCCGGCTATGGCTTCAACCGCAGCCATGCCTATGCCTATTCAGCCCTGGCCTTTCAATTAGCTTATTTCAAGGCTCATTATCCAGACATTTTCTTTGATGTCATGCTCAATTACTCCAGCTCAGATTATATCTCGGATGCCTTGGGCTTTGGCTTTGAGCTGGCTCCGCTGACCATTAACAATATTCCCTACAGGGATAAGTTTCAGGAGCGAAACATTTATCTAGGACTGAAAAATATCAAGGGCTTGCCACGGGATTTTGCCTACTGGATTTTAGAAGAACGCCAGACAAAGCCGTTCAGCAGTGTGGAAGATTTTATTCTGCGTCTTCCGCAGAATTATCACAAGCTGTCGCTTTTAACCCCCTTGGTTCAACTAGGCCTCTTTGATTCTTTTGAACCTAATCGGCAGAAAGTTCTGGCTAATCTGCCCAATCTTTTTGTCTTTGCAGATGAGCTGGGCAGTCTTTTTGCGGATACTAGCTATTCATGGACAGAAGTTCAGGATTTCAGTGCTGCGGAGAAGTTTGAGCAGGAACAGGCTCTGATTGGGATTGGTCTTAGTGATCATCCGCTCATTAGCCTAGCCAAGAAAGCTAGCCAGCCCTTTGTTTGGATTGAAGAATTGACTGAGAATAGCCGTGCGACTATTCTGGTGGAGGTTCAGTCCATCAAGGTCATTCGCACCAAAAATGGTGAAAATATGGCCTTTATCCAAGTGACGGATACCAAGAAGAAGTTGGATGTGACCCTCTTCCCAGAAACTTACCGTCATTTTTCTAAGCTGCTCAAGGAAAAGGGGTATTACTATCTAACCGGTAAAATTCAGGAAAGAGATGGGCGCCTGCAGATGATTTTAGCAGAGGCGGCAGAAGCTAGCGCGGAACGTTTTTGGATTCAACTGACTGATCGCAGTCAAGACCGACAAATTGCAGAAATCTTGCAGCGCTATCCAGGAAATATCCCAGTGGTGTTGCGTTATGAGCATGAAAAGAAAACCGTCCCTGCATCAGGATTTCATGTTCAAAAATCAGACCAGCTTCAAGAGGAACTAGAAAATTTTAGTATGAAAACGGTTTTTCGTTAAAAAATATGGAAAATCAGAGAATTTTTAGCCTAATTATGGTATAATCAATTAGAATGTTAAAAAGATAAGGAGCAAAAAACGAAATGAAACGTATTGCTGTTTTAACTAGTGGTGGTGATGCCCCTGGTATGAATGCTGCCATCCGTGCAGTTGTTCGTAAGGCAATTGCCGAAGGGATGGAAGTTTACGGAATTTATGATGGATACGCGGGAATGGTTGCAGGAGAAATCTACCCGCTTGATGCCACTTCAGTTGGAGACATTATTTCTCGTGGTGGTACCTTCCTTCACTCAGCTCGTTACCCAGAATTTGCCCAACTCGAAGGACAATTAAAAGGAATTGAGCAACTTAAAAAACATGGTATCGAAGGTGTTGTCGTTATCGGTGGTGACGGTTCATATCATGGTGCGATGCGCTTAACTGAGCATGGATTCCCAGCTGTTGGTGTGCCGGGGACCATTGACAATGACATCGTCGGAACAGACTTCACAATCGGATTTGATACTGCAGTTACTACTGCAATGGATGCGATCGATAAGATTCGTGATACATCATCAAGTCACCGTCGTACTTTCGTTGTTGAAGTAATGGGACGTAATGCTGGTGATATCGCTCTTTGGGCAGGTATCGCAACTGGTGCTGACGAAATCATCATCCCTGAAGAAGACTTCAAGATGGAAGAAATCGTAGCAAGCATCAAAGCTGGTTATGAGCACGGTAAAAAACACAACATTATCGTTTTGGCAGAAGGTGTTATGTCAGCAGTTGAATTTGGTCAAAAACTAAAAGAAGCTGGAGATACAAGCGACCTTCGTGTAACAGAACTTGGTCACATCCAACGTGGAGGATCACCAACCGCTCGTGACCGTGTATTGGCATCACGCATGGGTGCACACGCTGTTAAACTTCTTAAAGAAGGAATCGGTGGTGTCGCTGTTGGTATCCGAAACGAAAAAATGGTTGAGAATCCAATTCTTGGTACAGCAGAAGAAGGAGCTTTGTTTAGCCTAACAGCTGATGGTAAGATTGTTGTTAACAACCCTCATAAAGCTGATCTTGAACTTTCTGCTTTGAACAAGAGCTTGTCCTAATCAACTTTCATTAATTTGGTAACATGACTATAAAAGGTCGAATTATATAAAGGAGTCACAAAAATCATGAATAAACGTGTAAAAATCGTTGCAACTTTGGGTCCTGCGGTAGAAATCCGTGGTGGTAAAAAATTCGGTGATGACGGATACTGGGGAGAAAAACTTGATGTTGAAGCTTCAGCTCAAAATATTGCAAAATTGATTGAAGCTGGTGCAAATACTTTCCGTTTCAACTTCTCACACGGTGACCACCAAGAACAAGGTGAGCGTATGGCAACTGTTAAACTTGCTGAAAAAATTGCAGGTAAAAAAGTTGGTTTCCTTCTTGATACTAAAGGACCTGAAATCCGTACAGAATTGTTTGAAGGTGACGCAAAAGAGTACTCGTACAAAACTGGTGAAAAAATCCGTGTTGCAACTAAACAAGGAATCAAATCAACTCGCGATGTGATTGCTTTAAACGTTGCTGGTGCGCTTGACATCTATGATGACGTTGAGATTGGAAAACAAGTGCTTGTTGATGACGGAAAACTTGGTCTTCGCGTAATTGGTAAGGATGACTTAACTCGTGAATTTGAAGTAGAAGTTGAAAATGACGGCATCATTGCTAAGCAAAAAGGTGTAAACATCCCGAATACTAAGATTCCTTTCCCAGCACTTGCTGAGCGTGACAACGCTGACATCCGCTTTGGTCTTGAACAAGGTATTAACTTCATCGCGATTTCATTCGTCCGTACTGCAAAAGACGTAAACGAAGTTCGTGCAATCTGTGAAGAAACTGGTAATGGTCACGTTCAATTGTTCGCTAAAATCGAAAACCAACAAGGTATCGACAACTTGGATGAAATCATTGAAGCTGCTGACGGTATCATGATTGCTCGTGGTGACATGGGTATCGAAGTACCATTCGAAATGGTTCCAGTTTACCAAAAAATGATCATCACAAAAGTAAATGCAGCTGGTAAAGTCTCTATCACAGCAACAAACATGCTTGAAACCATGACTGAAAAACCACGTGCAACGCGTTCAGAAGTATCAGACGTGTTTAACGCTGTTATCGATGGAACCGATGCTACAATGCTTTCAGGTGAGTCTGCAAATGGTAAATATCCACTTGAGTCAGTTACTACGATGGCAACTATTGACAAAAATGCTCAAACTCTTTTAAAAGAATACGGTCGCTTGTCATCTGTTAACTTGCCACGTAATTCTAAGACTGAGGTTATGGCTTCAGCTGTTAAGGATGCGACAAACTCTATGAATATCAAGTTGGTGGTTACTCTTACTAAGACAGGTCACACTGCTCGTTTAATTTCTAAATACCGTCCAGATGCTGATATCTTGGCAATCACTTTCGATGAATTGACTCAGCGTGGTTTGATGCTGAACTGGGGAGTTATTCCAGTAACAACTGATCGCCCATCAAACACTGATGATATGTTCGAACTTGCCGAAAAGATTGCAGTGGAACAAGGTTTGGTTGAATCTGGTGACGATATCGTTATTGTTGCTGGTGTGCCACTTGGTGAGGCTGTTCGTACCAATACAATGCGTATCCGTACAGTTCGTTAATCTGAATCATTCTATAAGCTGATAGTTTTAAACTATCGGCTTTTTCTTTTCAGTAAACTAGCGACTAGCTAAATCAAGCTTGCAAAAGGTACTGTAGGATTTATTGGTCTTGCTTACAAGGGGTATCAAAGCAATATTTTGAACGGCCTTCAGGTCGCTGTCTGTTACTAAAAGTAAAAGAAAAAACGAGAATAGGCATAAGTTTTAATTTAGATTAGTTGGTTAAACTATTTTAAAAACAAAACTATCTTTAATTTTCATGTTATGTCTTATAACATAAAAATTAAAAAGTTCTTGCATAAACTTACGAAAAGATGTATAATATAAAACAATTAAAGATAGGTAAGAGGTGCTGACATGACCGAATACAAGACAAAATTACATCATAGGGGCCGTGAATATTACTATACTGATTTAAAACAAGCGAGTAAAGAATTAGGAGGAGATTTAGAGAAAATTCCTTACTCGATTCGTATATTACTTGAAAGTGTTCTTCGTAAGGAAGATGGATTGGATGTTACAAAAAATCACATATCTTCTTTGGCGAACTATTGTGCAGCATCCCCTAAAGGAGAAGTTCCTTTTAAGCCTAGTCGTGTGATTTTACAGGATTTTACGGGTGTTCCAGTTGTAGTCGATCTGGCTAGTATGCGGGACGCTATCGTGGGTCAGGGTGGAAGCGCTGATTTGATCAATCCGGAGATTCCTGTGGATTTGGTTATTGACCACAGTGTTCAGGTTGACTTTTATGGTTGTGAAACGGCCCTAGAAGAAAATATCAACAAAGAATTTATTCGCAATAATGAACGCTATGAATTTCTTAAATGGGCAGAAAACTCTTTTGATAATTATCGGGCGGTTCCTCCTGCCACAGGCATTATCCATCAGGTCAATATTGAATTCCTCAGTGATGTCATCATCGAAAAGGATGGTCAGCTCTATCCAGACAGCATGTTTGGGACTGACAGCCATACGACCATGATCAATGGTATCGGCGTTCTGGGCTGGGGTGTCGGCGGAATTGAGGCCGAGGCAGCCATGCTGGGTGAGGCTTCCTATTTCCCAGTGCCTGAAGTCATCGGTGTTCGCTTGCTGGGTAAATTACCGAAGATTGCGACAGCGACGGATTTGGCTTTAAAGGTCACGCAAATCTTGCGGCAGGAAAATGTTGTTGGTAAATTTGTCGAGTTCTTTGGGTCTGGTTTGGCCAATCTGAGTCTGGCTGACCGTGCAACGGTGGCCAATATGGCACCAGAATACGGAGCTACCTGTGGCTATTTTCCGATAGATGAGGAAACCCTCAATTACATGCGCCTGACCAATCGATCAGAAGATCACATTGAGCTGACTCGTCTCTACGCTCAAAAAAACCATCTCTTCTATAATGAGATGGTGGAGCCGATGTATACGAAGGTAGTTGAGATTGATTTGTCCAGCATTGTGCCGAGTATCTCAGGACCTAAGCGGCCCCAAGATTTGATTGAGTTGACGGCTGCTAAAAAGGAGTTTCAAGCTAGTCTGGTCAGAGAAGCTGGTGTTCGAGGCTTTGGCTTAGATGAGAGTGAGCTAGAAAAGTCTGCAGTAGTCCAGTTTTCTGACCATGAGGAGACGATTAAGACGGGTCATGTGGCCATCGCAGCCATTACTAGCTGTACCAACACATCCAATCCTTATGTACTCATGGCGGCGGGACTTTTGGCTAAAAATGCGGTGGAAAAAGGCCTGCGCGTTTCAAAGGCGGTCAAGACTTCCTTGGCTCCCGGCAGCAAGGTAGTTACAGGCTATCTCAGGAAGAGTGGCTTGCAAGCTTATTTAGACCAGCTTGGATTTAACGTAGTCGGCTATGGCTGTACTACTTGTATTGGAAATTCAGGAAATCTTCTACCCGAAGTAGCTCAAGTGATTACGGATAGCGACTTGTTAGCTAGTGCTGTTCTTTCAGGAAATCGGAATTTTGAAGGGCGGATCAATCCTCTGGTCAAGGCGAATTTCCTAGCCAGCCCGCCTCTGGTGGTTGCCTATGCCATAGCTGGAAATACCAATATTGATCTGACCAGTGAGCCATTGGGCTATGATCAAAAAGGTCAGCCTGTTTACTTGGCGGATATTATGCCAGATCACGACTTAGTTGCAGACTATGTACAAAAATATGTGACGCGCCAGCTTTTTGAAAAAGAATACGCTCATGTGTTCGATGACAACGAAAAATGGAATCAGATTCCGACGACTAAATCCAAAATTTATAATTGGAATCAGGCTTCTACCTATATCCAAAACCCACCTTATTTTGATGGCTTAGGTGATGATTTAGCTATTCAGCCTTTGGAAAATCTGGCTGTTCTGGCGAAATTTGGGGATACGGTGACGACAGACCATATCTCCCCAGCAGGAAATATCGCAAGAAATAGTCCGGCGGCTTCATATTTGGTTGAACACGGAGTGGACTATCAAGAGTTTAATTCCTATGGCAGCCGCCGAGGCAATCACGAGGTCATGATGCGGGGGACTTTTGCGAATATTCGGATTAAAAACGAGTTGGCAGACGGAAAAATTGGCGGCTATACAAATTATAAGGGTGAATTGATGTCAATTTATGAGGCAGCCATGCGCTATAAGGACGATAAAACTGATACTATTGTCCTAGCAGGTAAAGACTATGGCATGGGCTCTAGTCGTGACTGGGCAGCTAAGGGAGCTAATCTTTTAGGTGTCAAGGTGGTTCTGGCAGAAAGTTTTGAAAGAATCCACCGGTCTAATTTAGTTATGATGGGGATTCTCCCGCTTCAGTATCTGGAGGGTGAGAACGCTGAAAGCCTTGGTTTGACTGGGAAAGAGACATTCAATATTGAACTGCCTCAGGATCCTCAAGTAGGTCAAATAGTTAAGGTTGTGGCTAGAAATGCTGAAAAAGAGCTCTCATTTAAGGTACGCTTACGTTTTGATGCTGATGCGGATATTCGTTACTACAGAAATGGCGGCATTTTGCCGATGGTCGTTAGAAAGAAGTTACAAGGGGTGTGAATATGAGTCAGACAGATGGTTTAAAAGATACAATCGCCTGTGATACGAGAATCAGCCAGATTGTGGATGACTCCCTGTCCTATGCAGGTTATAATATTTCAGAATTGATGGAGCATAATGCAAGCTTTGAAGAGGTGATTTATCTGCTGTGGAATTTGCATTTGCCAACTCAGATTGAACTCAAGCGTTTTGTGGATGATTTGCGAGCAAATTACGCCATTAGCGACGCAGTGGAACAATGCCTTCTCATCCAGTCACGAAAGCATTTGCATCCGATGAGTGTTTTACGTTCAACGGTTAGTCTTCTGGGGGTTTACAATGTCCATGCGGAGGAAACGTCCCTTGAAGCAACCTATGAACAAAGCATTCAGCTTATGGCCAAGATGCCGACTATAATCGCGGCCTTTGCTAGATTGAGGACGGGTCATACTCCGATTGAGCCACGAGAGGATCTAGGTTTTGCGGCTAATTTCCTCTATATGCTCAAAGGAGAGGAAGCGAGTGAACTTGAAGTTGAGGCCTTTAACCGTGCGCTGGTGCTTCATGCTGATCACGAACTCAATGCTTCCACTTTTGCAGCACGGGTCTGTGCTTCTACTCTGACTGATATTTATTCCTGCGTGACGGCGGCGGTCGGAGCGCTCAAGGGCTCGCTTCATGGCGGTGCCAATGAATGTGTTTTTGATATGTTAAAGGAAATCAGAGAAGAGGGAGATACACAGGCTTATCTAGAGCGAAAACTGGCTTCCCATGAGAAAATCATGGGCTTTGGTCATCGAGTTTATAAAACTCAGGATCCTCGGGAGAAGTATCTGAGAGAAATGGCAGAGAAGTTGACCAAGGGAACAGAAAATGAGGTCTGGTACCAGCTTTCAGAAGAAATCGAAGATTACATGAAACATACCAAACATCTGATTCCCAACGTCGATTTTTATTCGGCTACGGTTTATCATGTGTTGGGCATTGATAGCAGCATCTACACTCTTATTTTTGCCATGAGTCGGGTGTCTGGCTGGATTGCTCATGTTCAGGAACAACGCAAGAATAATAAACTGATTCGTCCGCGTTCCAACTATATTGGTGCTCAGGATTTGGAGTACCTCCCAATTGGAAGGAGATAAGATGGCAGATAAGATTTCGTTTGAGAAGGGGAAGCTGTTAGTACCAGATACGCCCCTTATTCCCTACATTGAAGGTGATGGAGTTGGGGTAGATATCTGGGAGAATGCCCAGCTGGTCTTTGACAAGGCCGTAGAAAAGGCCTATGGTGGACAGAGACGGGTTGTCTGGAAGGAAGTTTTGGCTGGGAAAAAAGCAGCAGACCTGAAGGGAGAATGGCTGCCAGATGACACGCTGGCAACGATTAAGAGCCATCTAGTAGCTATCAAGGGGCCGCTAGAAACACCTGTCGGAGAAGGTATCCGTTCGCTGAATGTCACCCTAAGGCAGGAATTGGATCTCTATGCCTGCCTGCGGCCAGTTCGTTATTTCAAAGGTGTTCCCAGTCCGCTCAAGCACCCAGAGAAAACAGATATCACGATTTTTCGGGAAAATACCGAGGACATCTATGCTGGGATCGAGTGGGAGAGCGGATCGGTTGCTGTTAAAAAAGTTATAGATTTCTTGCAGAAGGACATGCAGGTTGACAAGATTCGCTTCCCAGAAAGCTCTGCTATTGGGATTAAGCCTATTTCTAGACAGGGAAGTGAGCGGCTGACACGGGCGGCCATTGACTATGTGTTAGCAAAAGGCCTGACGCGAGTAACACTGGTCCACAAGGGAAATATCCAGAAATTTACAGAGGGCGGCTTTCGAAAATGGGGCTATGAACTAGCTCAAAGAGAGTATGCGAATGAGCTTGCTGCTGGGAAATTGGTCATTCAGGACGTTATTGCGGATAATTTTTTGCAGCAGATTCTGCTCTACCCAGAGAAATTTGATGTTGTCGCCTTGACCAATCTAAACGGTGATTATGCTAGCGATGCCTTGGCTGCCCAAGTTGGCGGCATTGGTATTGCGCCAGGAGCCAATATCAACTACGAGACCGGCCATGCCATTTTTGAAGCTACTCATGGGACAGCGCCAGATATAGCGGGCCAAAACAAGGCTAATCCATGTTCTCTCCTTTTGTCGGGTGCCCTGCTTTTTGACTATATTGGCTGGTCGGAAGCGGCTCATCTCCTTACTCAGGCTATTGAGAGGGCTCTCTTTGAGCAAAAAGTAACCGGAGATTTTGCCAGCCAGCTAGAGGGAGTAGTTGCCCTATCAACGGGTGACTTTGCTCAGGTTTTGTTAACATACATAGAAGAGCAAAAATAGAAGAAAATATGCTTTAGTGAGGTGAATCAGAGTTTGCTGGGATTTGCCAAAGAATAAATTGGTTCGATGTTCATCGGTAAGTAAGCAGTAGGGCTTGAATGTGTTGAGAAGATTTACTTTAAGTTTTTCTAAAGGTTTCTATAAGAAATGGTTAAGCTGAATGGCTTATACTAGTGTCAACAAATAAGAAACGAGGGCAGTCCAATGACATATAAAGTTAAAGTAAATTATAAGAAATCATTCATCCGCTCCAAGCTAAAATAGGCAGTCTAACCAGTATTCGTAAAAGAGGCAAGAAATAGATCCCCGTATAAAAATCTCACTAATTTTTCATATCATCTCCTAAATATAAAAACCTTTTAAAAACCAAATTATCCAAAGAACAGGAAAACTCCTCTGTCGGCTAAGAGCCCAGCTAACAGAGGAGATTTTTTTATATTCGCTGAGTAGCAAAATCATTCTTTCTGCCGTGTGGCAAAGTCCACGAAGCGGAATTTATCTAATTTGTGTCGGCTTTCCGTGTATTGAAACTGGCGGCCGTCAGCTAGATAGACCTGAGATTTGATAGAAACGACATACTGATCTCGACCGATATCCATGAGAATTTGGTCTTGGTCGTTGACATGATCTATCGTAATTTCTTTTTTGGCATAGGCAATGTTGAGCTTTAATGTTTCTTCCAAGTAGGCATAGATAGAATGCTCACCAATTTCTCTGTTCATATCTGGCACCAAGCTTTTATCCAAATAGTCAATATCCAAGACAGAAGCGATATTGTCGACTACTCGCTGCCGGACAATGCGCCAAACCAAACGGTATTCTGGAAAGCCAGTTGTTTTTGCTAGTTTTTTATCTACAGTGATTTTATCAAGACTGATGACATTGGTCTTGGACTGCAGTTTATGCTGTGCTACTAATTCTTGATAACTGGTTAAGTTGGAAACAGGGAAGTCTAGTTGCTCCTGTTTGACGACTTTGGAGCCCTGCCCCCGCACTTTTTCAATCAGTCCCTCTTTTTGCAGGAGCGCTAAAGCCTTGCGAACAGTATCCCGACTGACTTGGTAGATTTCCATCAGTTGATGTTCACTGGGGAGGAAGTCATTGAGCTGGTATTTTTCGCCTAAAATATCCCGTTCAAGCTGTTTGAATAATTGTTTGTATTTCTTCATAAATCCCTCGCTTGTATTCTTTTTATCATACAACTGTTAAAATTTTAGCAAAAATATCGCTATTTTTCAACAAACAACTTGCATACAAGATTGTTATCGATTACAATTAAGTTTGTAAGCTAGTTAAAAAACTAGTGTATCAAAATATAAGGAGAGTGCTGGATGATTTCCAGCCATAGGTCAAATGGGAAAATTTGAAAAGGAAGTCAAAGATTTGCTGAAGGCAATTGGCGGCAAAGAGAATGTCACAGCGGTCACTCACTGTGCTACCCGGATGCGTTTCGTTCTTGGTGACGAAAAGAAAGCCAATGTTAAAGCCATTGAAGCCATTCCAGTCGTAAAAGGAACCTTTACCAATGCTGGACAGTTCCAAGTCATCATTGGAAACGATGTACCGATTTTCTACAACGACTTCACAGCTGTATCTGGTATCGAGGGTGTTTCCAAAGAGGCAGCTAAATCAGCAGCTAAGACTAATCAAAACCCAGTTCAGCGGGTCATGACGACTCTGGCTGAAATATTCACTCCAATCATTCCAGCCTTGATTGTCGGAGGGTTAATCCTCGGCTTCCGAAATGTCCTTGAAGGCGTGCATTGGTCTATGTTGGATGGGAAAACCATCACAGAAGTATCTCAATTCTGGGCTGGGATCAACCATTTCTTGTGGCTTCCAGGTGAAGCGATTTTCCAATTCTTACCAGTAGGAATCACTTGGTCTGTTTCTCGTAAGATGGGAACTAGCCAGATTCTGGGTATTGTCTTGGGGATCTGTTTGGTGTCACCGCAGTTGCTCAATGCTTACGCAGTGGCATCGACACCAGCAGCTGAAATCGCTAAGGACTGGGTTTGGGATTTCGGTTTCTTCACTGTTAACCGTATTGGCTACCAAGCGCAGGTTATTCCAGCTTTGCTGGCAGGACTTTCCCTATCTTATCTAGAAATTTTCTGGCGCAAACATATTCCAGAAGTAGTGTCTATGATTTTTGTGCCCTTCTTATCATTGATTCCAGCTCTGATTCTGGCTCATACAGTTTTGGGTCCTATCGGGTGGACAATCGGTCAGGGACTTTCAACAGTCGTTCTTGCAGGTTTAACCGGTCCGGTTAAATGGCTCTTTGGTGCAATTTTTGGTGCCCTTTACGCTCCATTTGTTATCACTGGTCTTCATCATATGACCAATGCCATTGATACTCAGTTGGTAGCTGATGCCGGTGGTACTGGTCTTTGGCCAATGATTGCTCTATCCAATATTGCTCAAGGTTCAGCTGTATTTGCTTATTACCTTATGAATCGCCATGATGAGCGGGAAGCGCAAATTTCCTTGCCAGCTACCATTTCAGCTTATCTCGGTATTACTGAGCCAGCCCTTTTCGGGGTAAATGTCAAGTACATCTATCCATTTGTTGCGGGAATGATTGGTTCATCTATTGCAGGTTTGCTCTCTGTAACCTTTAATATCACGGCCAATGCTATCGGTATTGGTGGTTTGCCAGGAATCCTTTCTATCCAAGCAAAATATATGATTCCATTTGCAGGGGTTATGCTTGTTGCAATCGCTGTACCAATGGTCTTGACTTTCTTCTTCCACAAGACAGGATTCTTGACCAAGACAGAAGAAGATCCAGAACTGCAAGCCGAATTTGCAGCTCAAGAAGAAGCAGAATTCGCTCATCAGGAAACAAAGCTTGTAGCATCAGTAGAAATTGTCAGCCCTCTTGCTGGTCAAGTAAAAGAACTCAGTCAGGCAACCGATCCAGTATTTTCATCAGGTGTGATGGGACAGGGCTTAGTGATTGATCCAAGTGAAGGTGAGTTAGTGTCACCTGTGAACGGTACGGTGACTGTTCTCTTCCCAACCAAACATGCAGTCGGTATTGTATCGGACGAAGGTGTGGAAATGCTTATGCATATCGGTATGGATACAGTCGGTCTAGATGGCAAGGGCTTTGAAGCCCATATTGCGCAAGGTGATCATGTGACTATTGGACAAAAACTGATTAGCTTCGACATGGATGTCATCAAGGCTGCAGGACTCGTGATAGAAACACCTGTCATTATCACCAATCAGGATGCTTTCGTAGCAGATATGAGTGGAGAATATCCTAGTCATATCAAATGCGGCGATAAATTGATGACAGCAAAACGCATCTAAGAATAGTTAACTCGTGGGATGGCGGCTCTTAGCCCCTCCCTTTTATCAAAAAAGGAGAAAATATGACACTTGATAAAACAAAAGTGGTCTATCAGATTTACCCCAAATCCTATAAGGATACAACAGGAAATGGTGTGGGAGACTTCCGCGGTATCATCGAAAAAATCCCTTATCTGAAAGAGCTGGGAGTGGACATGGTCTGGCTCAATCCTTTCTATCCTAGTCCGCAGCGGGACAATGGCTATGATATTTCGAACTATACTGCGGTAGACCCTATCTTTGGGGATATGGCAGATTTTGAAGAGATGGTCAAGGTTGGTCAGCAGCATGGTATTGACTTTATGCTGGACATGGTGCTCAACCACTGCTCGATTGAGCATGAGTGGTTCCAAAAGGCGCTGGCTGGGGATTCCTACTATCAGGACTTCTTTATCCTGCGGGATGAGCCAACGGACTGGCTGTCCAAGTTTGGCGGCAGTGCCTGGGCGCCATTCGGCGATACTGGCAAATACTATCTGCATCTCTATGATGTCACTCAAGCTGACCTCAACTGGCGCAATCCCAATGTTCGTCAAGAACTCTTCAAGGTGGTGAATTTTTGGCGGGACAAGGGAGTCAAGGGTTTCCGCTTTGATGTCATCAATGTCATCGGAAAAGATGAGGTACTGACGGACTGTCCTGAGCAGGATGGCAAGCCAGCCTATACTGATAAGCCAATCGTGCATGACTATCTGCGCATGATGAACGAAGCGACCTTTGGTCAGGACGATTCTGTCATGACTGTTGGTGAAATGAGTGCCACGACTATTGAAAATTGCATCCTTTATACCGCACCGGATCGGCAGGAGCTGTCTATGGCTTTTAATTTCCATCATCTCAAGGTGGACTATGAAGCTGGGCAGAAATGGACCCTGAAGGCTTTTGGCTTTGAAGAATTAAAACGCCTCTTCTATACTTGGGGCAAGGAAATGAGCGATCAGGATGGCTGGTCAGCCCTCTTCTGGAACAATCACGACCAGCCGCGAGCTCTCAACCGCTTTGTCGATGTAGAAAATTTCCGCAATGAAGGGGCGACCATGCTGGCAGCTAGTATTCACCTGTCGCGCGGAACGCCTTATATCTACATGGGTGAGGAAATCGGGATGGTGGACCCTGACTATGATTCCATGGAAGATTATAAGGATGTCGAGTCTCTCAATGCTTACCAGAGTCTGCTTGCTGAAGGCAAATCGCCAGAGGCAGCCTTCAAGATTATCAAGGCCAAATCTCGTGATAATTCTCGGACGCCTATGCAGTGGGATGATTCAGTCAATGCAGGTTTTACAACAGGAAGTCCATGGCTGAAGGCGGGCAAATCCTATCCGCTCATCAATGTGGAAAATGAAATCAAGGGCCCAATTTTTACCTTTTATCAGAAATTGATTGGCTTGCGTAAGGAACTACCTATCATCGCAGAGGGCAGCTATCAGCCAGCCTATGAGGACAGTCCTCAGGTCTATGCCTTTGAGCGGGAGTGGCAAGGACAAAAACTTTTAGTCCTTAACAACTTCTATGCTGATCCGATTACCGTGGATATCTTGCCGGATTATCAAAATGGTCAGGTATTGATTTCGAATTATGAGGAGCCAACGGTAGCAACAACCATGACTTTACAAGCTTATGAAACTTTGGCTATTCTGGTAAAATAGTTTGCTCAAAATCTACTTAAGACTCTTTTAAGTATGATAGACTATACTAGAAGCATCAAATAAAGACCTCTAAATTTATTTGATAAAAGGGATTCTCTAGTGTAGCTACTGGCAAATGTCAATAGCTACAGTCCCATACCTTTCTTTTTCATAATAATCTCCGAAAGAGTCGCCTATAAGGCGGCTTTTTTGAAGTGAACAAGGGAGCGAGTAAGCGCGATTTGACAATGTTTTGAACTCTATCTGTTGTAACACAATGAAAATGAAACTGAAAAACAGTTTGTTTTCTAAAAAATAGGCAGAATCTAGTAATTTTTACTGAAGTCGTGGTATAATATAGTTAAGAATAAAACGTTTTCAAGTTTAAGAGGGTCATTATGGTTGAAGAAGCTATTGATTATGGAAAAGTAACGGGAATGGTGCACTCTACGGAGAGTTTTGGAGCTGTGGACGGACCAGGTATTCGTTTCATTGTCTTTTTGCAGGGTTGCCATATGCGTTGTCAGTATTGCCACAATCCAGATACATGGGAGATGGAGACCAACAAATCTCGGCTGCGTACGGTAGACGATGTGTTGGAGGAAGCCCTTCGTTTCAAAGGTTTTTGGGGCAATAAAGGTGGTATTACAGTCAGCGGCGGAGAAGCTCTTCTGCAGATTGATTTTCTGATTGCCTTATTTACCAAAGCGAAAGAGCTGGGCATTCACTGTACGCTGGATACCTGTGCCCTGCCTTTTAGAAATACCCCTCGCTATTTGGAAAAATTTAATAAGCTCATGGCGGTGACGGATTTAGTCTTGCTGGATATCAAAGAAATCAATGATGCTCAGCACAGAATTGTGACCGGCCAGAGCAATAAGAGCATTTTGGCCTGTGCTAAGTACCTGTCCAATATTGGAAAACCTGTCTGGATTCGCCATGTTCTGGTGCCAGGTCTGACCGATCGTGATGAAGATTTGATTGAGTTGGGTAAGTTTGTCAAAACGCTGAAAAACGTAGACAAGTTTGAAATTTTGCCTTATCATACTATGGGTGAGTTTAAGTGGAAGGAGCTGGGGATTCCGTATTCACTGGAAGGTGTTAAGCCGCCAACTGCTGAGCGGGTCAAGAATGCCAAGGAGCTGATGCAGACAGAATCCTACACTGAGTACATGAATCGGGTGCACAATGCTTAAACAAAACAGATTGAGAATTTTTCTCAGTCTGTTTTTCTTATAAAAATTTCCACTCTCTTTTGGAGAAAATCTGATAAATATGGTAAAATAATTGTAGTCAAATTATTATAAAATGAAGAGGTTTATCATGTCTAAAATTTTAGTTTTCGGTCACCAAAATCCTGACTCAGACGCAATCGGGTCTTCTTATGCCTTTGCTTATCTGGCGCGTGAAGCTTACGGTTTGGATACAGAAGCGGTTGCTCTGGGCGAGCCTAATGAAGAAACAGCCTTTGTTTTGGATTATTTTGGTGTGGTTGCACCGCGCGTGATTACATCTGCTAAGGCAGAAGGAGCTGAACAGGTCATCCTGACAGACCACAATGAATTCCAACAGTCTGTTGCAGACATTGCTGATGTTGAAGTCTACGGCGTGGTGGATCACCACCGTGTTGCTAACTTTGAAACAGCTAGCCCGCTTTACATGCGCTTGGAACCAGTGGGTTCTGCTTCCTCTATTGTTTACCGTATGTTCAAGGAACACGGTGTAGCTGTACCTAAGGAAATTGCAGGTCTTCTATTGTCAGGCTTGATTTCTGACACCCTCTTGCTCAAGTCACCAACCACTCATCCAAGTGACAAGGTCATTGCACCAGAATTGGCTGAACTAGCTGGTGTTAACTTGGAAGAATATGGTTTGGCTATGCTTAAGGCTGGTACAAACTTGGCGAGTAAGTCTGCAGAAGAATTGATTGACATTGATGCCAAAACTTTTGAGCTGAACGGAAATAATGTCCGTGTGGCGCAAGTCAACACTGTAGATATTGCGGAAGTCTTGGAGCGTCAAGCAGAAATCGAAGCAGCTATTGAAAAGACTAACACTGATAATGGCTACTCTGACTTTGTCTTGATGATTACAGATATCGTCAACTCCAACTCTGAAATCCTAGCTCTCGGTAGCAATATGGATAAGGTTGAAGCAGCCTTTAACTTCGTTCTTGAGAACAATCATGCTTTCTTGGCAGGAGCTGTTTCTCGTAAGAAACAAGTTGTGCCTCAGTTGACTGAAAGTTTTAATGCTTAAATAGTTCCTTAGACAATTTAAGTTGGTAGATGGGGAAAACTTATTTTCCTCATATTCAAAAGGAGTTTCGGCTCCTTTTTTAATAGATTATAGAAATGAAAACTCAAAATCTACAAAATGGAGATTTGCTGTTTACAATCGGGCAATCCGATATGGCAGCAGCGATTCGGACAGCAACAGGCTCTTACAGTCATGTGGGCATCTTTTTTGATGGGGAAATGTACCATGCGACGGAGGACAAGGGAGTCATCCGTCAGCCTTTGACTCAGTTTTTGAAGGAAGAGGATGTTTACCATGCCTTTTTCTATCCTGATATAGATGCGCTTGCCGTCTTTGAAGAGGCTAAGTCCCATCTGGGAAAGCCTTATAATGCTAGTTTTTACCCTGAGAGCGAGGGATTTTACTGCTCGGAGTATATCGCTAGGATTCTGCCGATTTTTGAGACAATTCCCATGCAATTTGCTGATGGTGAAAATGCTGTGTCTTCATTTTGGCAGGCTTACTATCGTGATTTGGGCTTAGCCGTTCCATTAGGGCAACCCGGTACCAATCCCAGTCAGTTGGCTCAGTCAGCCAAGCTCATTTTTAGAGGAGAGCTCCATGATTAAGGTTATCAATCCGACTCGGCTGACACGTCAGCCCTTATTTCAAAAATTAATCAATTATCTGGATCGGCAAGATGATGTGATTTTGAGAGAGATTAAACGCGAATTTGCGGACTTTCCCAATCTAGATCGCTTCATAGAGGAATGCATTAAGGCGGGCTACATTCGGAGGGAAAATAAGCGATATTATCAGCAGGTTCCGCTTCTGGAAAACCTAGAAAATCTGTCTCTGGATCAGGAAGTCTTTATTCGGGACGACAGTCCACTTTATCAGGAATTGCTAGACTTGCGCTTTGAAACCCGACTTTCCAATCAGACCAATGCGGCTATTCTGCTGGAACAGACAGACTTTCAAAGGGATAAGCTGACCTTGGCCAACTATTTTTATAAACTGAAAAATCAGTATCCTTTGAGTAAGGAGCAGGAACAGTTATATGCCATTTTGGGAGATGTGAATTCAGAATATGCCCTGAAATATATGACAAGCTTTCTGCTTAAATATGTCCGTAAGGATGAACTGATGCAGAAGCGACGCGATATCTTTGTAGATAGTCTGGTGATTTTAGGTTATATTCGTCAGAATGAGGGCGGCAAGTATGAGTTGCAGGCAGATTTTGACAAGACTAGTTTGATTTTCAGTAAAGGGTGAGATGGCATAGACGTTCATACTGATTCTTTTTAACAAGATTCTGTAGCATTGTAAAAATAGAATTTTTTAAGAAATATGACTATGTAAAAATCTCAAATTATGGTAAAATAGTACAGATAATATAAGGAGTGTAAAAATGGCAGAACCTAAATATAAGCGTATTTTGATTAAACTATCCGGGGAAGCTTTGGCTGGTGAAAAAGGCGTGGGCATCAACATCGCGATTGTCCAAAAAATGGCTGAAGAGATTAAGGAAGTCCATGAGTTGGGGATTGAAATTGCCTTGGTTATTGGTGGTGGCAATCTCTGGCGGGGGGAACCAGCAGCAGAAGCAGGTATGGATCGGGTTCAAGCAGACTATACTGGGATGTTGGGAACAGTCATGAATGCACTTGTAATGGCAGATTCCTTGCAGCAGGTTGGGGTTGATACCCGCGTGCAGACGGCGATTGCTATGCAGCAGGTTGCTGAACCTTACATCCGCGGACGAGCTCTCCGCCATCTGGAAAAGGGACGGATTGTTATTTTCGGTGCTGGTATTGGTTCACCATACTTCTCAACAGATACGACAGCTGCTCTACGTGCTGCGGAAATTGAAGCTGACGCTATTCTCATGGCTAAAAATGGCGTGGATGGTGTCTACAATGCCGATCCAAACAAAGATAAAACTGCTGTCAAGTTTGACGAACTGACTCACCGTGATGTGATCAACAAGGGCTTGCGTATCATGGATTCGACCGCCTCTACTCTTTCTATGGACAATGATATTGACTTAGTCGTCTTTAACATGAATGAACCGGGCAATATCAAACGAGTGGTCTTTGGCGAGCAGATCGGGACAACTGTCTCAAATAAGTTATAAGAATTAGGAGAAAATAAAATGGCAAATGAAATTGTAGAAAAAGCAAAAGAAAGAATGACCCACTCGCACCAAAGTCTGGCGCGTGAATATGGCAGCATCCGTGCAGGCCGCGCTAATGCCAGCCTTTTGGATCGCATCCATGTAGAATACTACGGAGTAGAAACTCCGCTCAACCAAATCGCTTCTATTACAATTCCAGAAGCGCGTGTGCTCTTAGTAACACCTTTTGACAAGTCTTCTATCAAGGATATTGAACGTGCGATTAATGCTTCTGACCTAGGAATTACACCAGCAAGCGACGGTTCTGTGATTCGTCTGGTTATCCCAGCCCTGACTGAAGAAACCCGTAAGAACTTGGCTAAGGAAGTGAAGAAAGTCGGTGAGAATGCCAAGGTTGCTATCCGTAACATTCGCCGCGATGCTATGGACGAAGCGAAGAAGCAGGAAAAAGCTAAAGAAATTACTGAAGACGAATTGAAAACCTTAGAAAAGGACATCCAAAAAGTCACTGATGATGCAGTTAAGCATATCGATGACATGACAGCAACTAAGGAAAAGGAACTCTTAGAAGTTTAAAAACCATCAGAATCAAAACTCAGTTGGCCTTGGCTGACTGAGTTGTTTTAACATTAAAATCCTTGCAGTTTGAAGAAGCAAGGTAGAAATAGGACTATATGAATACAAATCTTGCTAAATTCATCGTGGGGATTATCACGGATGAAAATGATCGCTTTTACTTTGTTCAAAAGGACGGTCAGACTTACGCCCTTTCTAAGAAAGAGGGAGTGCATGAGCTAGGTCAGTCTGTCAAAGGCTTTGCCTACAGCGATATGAAGCAGAAGCTTCGCCTGACAACTATTGAAGTCACGGCTACACAAGAGCAGTTTGGTTGGGGAACGGTCACAGAGGTCCGCAAGGATCTGGGAGTCTTTGTCGATACCGGTCTGCCAGATAAGCAAATCGTAGTGTCGTTGGACATTTTGCCAGAGATAAAAGAACTCTGGCCTAAGAAAGGCGACCGCCTTTATATCCGTCTCGATGTGGACAAAAAAGACCGCATCTGGGGACAGCTGGCTTATCAGGAGGACTTCCAACGCTTGGCTCGTCCTGCCTACAATAATATGCAGAACCAAAACTGGCCAGCTATTGTTTACCGGCTCAAGCTTTCTGGCACCTTTGTCTACCTGCCGGAGAATAATATGCTGGGCTTCATCCATCCAAGCGAGCGCTATGCAGAGCCACGTTTGGGACAAGTACTGGATGCTCGGGTGATTGGCTTCCGTGAAGTAGACCGCACCCTTAACCTCTCCCTCAAGCCTCGTTCCTTTGAAATGCTGGAAAACGATGCTCAGATGATTTTGACCTATCTGGAGAGTAACGGCGGCTTTATGACTTTGAACGACAAATCCTCACCAGACGACATCAAGGCGACTTTTGACATTTCTAAAGGCCAATTTAAAAAAGCTCTGGGCGGTCTCATGAAAGCTGGTAAAATCAAACAGGACCCGACTGGAACGGAGTTGGTGTGAGGATGGAGAATCGATAGCTAAGAGCTTATGCTTGAAGGAATACATTTTTAAAGAAAGGATCCTATGAGAAAATCTTTTTACAGCTGGCTGATGACAGAGCGCAATCCTAAGAGCAAGGAGCCCAAGGCTATTTTGGCGGACTTGGCTTTTCAGGATACGACCTTTCCCAAGCATACGGATGATTTTGATGAAGTCAGTCGTTTTCTGGAGGAGCATGCAAATTTTTCCTTTAACTTGGGCGAGTTTGATGCTATTTGGGAAGAATATCAGGCCCATTGATTGGTTGATGGCTGGGGATAGTCATTTTCTGCTTGCTTTGATATAATAAAGGTAATTCATTCAAAAAATTTAAAATAGAGAGGTTCTTTATTTGCAGGAACATTCAGTAGAATTGAAGCTGGGCCATCCAGATGATTCTTTTCATCTCTTTGGCTCTAATGAACGCTATCTGCGCCTGATGGAGCAGGAATTGAAGGTGACCATCCATGCCCGAACTGAGATTGTGCAGATTTTGGGAACAGAGACCGCCTGTGAGGAGGCCAGACAGGTCATCCAGGCTCTCTTGGTCTTGATCAATCGTGGCATGACGATTGCTACGCCCGATGTGGTGACAGCTATTACCATGGTCAAAAATGGTGAGATTGATAAGTTTGTAGCACTTTATGAAGAAGAGATTATCAAGGATAGCTATGGCAAGCCGATTCGGGTCAAGACACTGGGCCAAAAAATCTATGTGGACAGCGTTAAAAATCATGATATTGTCTTTGGTATCGGTCCAGCCGGAACGGGGAAGACCTTTCTGGCGGTGACCTTGGCGGTGACAGCTCTCAAGCGTGGTCAGGTCAAGCGGATTATTCTGACACGACCAGCAGTTGAAGCTGGTGAGAGTCTGGGCTTTCTTCCTGGTGACCTTAAGGAGAAGGTGGATCCTTATCTGCGACCAGTCTATGATGCCTTGTATCAGATTTTAGGTAAGGATCAGACAACGCGCCTGATGGAGCGAGAAATCATTGAGATTGCTCCCCTAGCCTATATGCGGGGGCGGACGCTGGATGATGCCTTTGTGATTCTGGACGAAGCTCAGAACACCACCATCATGCAGATGAAGATGTTTTTGACACGTCTCGGCTTCCAGTCCAAAATGATTGTCAATGGAGACATCAGTCAGATTGACCTGCCTCGCAATGTCAAATCTGGACTCATTGACGCTCAGGAGAAGTTGAAAAACATTTCCCAGATTGATTTTGTGCATTTATCGGCTAAGGATGTGGTCCGCCATCCGGTGGTGGCGGAGATTATCCGAGCTTATGAGCCTGTGCCAGTTAAACCAAGAGCAGATGAGGCGATAGAAGAAGAAACAGAATAGCATAAGAAAAGAGCAGAAGGGTGAAATCTGCTCTTTCTTTATTTTTATACAAGTTGGTCAATAGAGGTATAGTCCAGTCCCAAACCTTCTGCAACGGGCTGGCTGGTGATGTGACCTTGGTAGGTCGTCACACCTTGGCGCAGGCCTTCATCTTCAGCAATGGCTTGCTTGAAGCCCTTTCCTGCCAGCGCCTCGATATAAGGCAGAGTGACATTGGTCAGGGCAATAGTGGAAGTACGGGCTACAGCACCAGGGATATTGGCAACAGCATAATGGAGGACCCCGTGTTTTTCGTAGACTGGCTCATCATGAGTAGTCACTCTATCGGCTGTTTCGATGACCCCGCCTTGGTCAACTGCTACGTCCACAATAACAGAACCTGGACGCATTTGTTTGACCATCTCGTCTGTCACCAATTTCGGTGCTTTGGCACCAGGGATGAGAACCGCTCCAATTACCACATCAGCATCTCTCACGCTTGCCTCAATGTTGAAAGAATTTGACATAAGAGTTTGGATTTGGTTCCCAAAGACTTCCTCTAGCACTGAGAGACGTTTAGCACTGATATCTAAAATAGTCACTTGAGCACCAAGCCCAAGGGCGATGCGGGCAGCATGTGTCCCGACGACACCGCCACCGATGATGGTTACTTTTCCTTTTGGAACACCTGGTACACCACCAAGTAGGACACCAGAGCCACCAGCTTGTTTGGTAAGGAAGTGAGCTCCGATTTGAACCGCCATACGACCTGCAACTTCACTCATAGGAACGAGGAGTGGTAGTTGTCCTTGATTGTCACGGACCGTTTCATAGGCAATTCCTGTTGTTTTGGCTGCTAGCATAGCATCTGCCAATTCTGGAGCAGCGGCCATGTGCAAGTAAGTGAAGAGGAGAAGATCATCGCGCAAGTATCCGTATTCAGAAGCTAGTGGTTCTTTTACTTTCACGACTAATTCTGCTGCCCAAGCTTCACCAGCAGTAGCGACAATTTCTGCTCCCTGCTTTTGGTAGTCAGCATCAGTAAATCCTGAACCGAGACCAGCATTTGTTTCGATAAGGACACGATGACCACGACCAACTAAGCTATGAACACCAGCGGGTGTCAAGGCAACGCGATTTTCGTTGTTTTTAAGTTCTTTAGGAATTCCAATTAACATAAAGGTTTACTCCTTTTTCTAAATCCAGTCCCTCAATAATAGGAAATTACGGAGAGAGCCGAGTCGAATTTTGTGATGATTTTATTTTATATAAAACCGTTTCAAAAAGCAAGAAAAAATTGGGAAGGATTGTTTTTATCTGGGAATTGTGCTATTCTGGTAAGAAAAATGGGGAGGATTTGATGGAAAATATCTATGTCAAACTGGCCCGTCATTTTAGACTAGAAACTGAGCGGCTGATTCTGCGTCCGGTGACCTTGGATGATGCCCCAGCCATGTTTAAATATGCTTCGGATGAGGAAAATACTCGTTATACTTTTGAGACTAACAAAAATCTAGAAGAAACTCACAATAATATTGCCTTGTTTTACCTCGCTAATCCTTTGGGGCGTTGGGGGATCGAGCTGAAGGAGACGGGAGACTTTATCGGAACGATTGACTTGCATAAGATTCGGTTGGACTTAAAAACGGCAGCTATCGGCTATGTGATCAATAAAAAATACTGGAATCAGGGCTATACGACGGAAGCCAATCAGGCGGTGATTAAGTTAGCCTTTGAGGAGATTGGGATGAACAAGTTGGTAGCCCTCCATGATATCCATAATCCTGCCTCTGGTCGGGTCATGCAAAAGTCGGGGATGATCTTTTCCCACGAAGAGCCTTATGCGGCTTTAGACAAGCATGAGGAAGGGCGCATTGTGACACGAGTGCATTACTATCTGACTAGGGAAGAATATTTTGCAAAAAAATGAGAAAGGATATTGACAAGTGTTTATCTACATGATATAGTAGATAAGTACTGCTGATTTAGCTCAGTTGGCAGAGCGCATCCATGGTAAGGATGAGGTCGCCGGTTCGATCCCGGCAATTAGCACTCGATAGAAAGGTTGAGATTTTCTCAGCCTTTTTTGGTTTTAAATCAGGACTTTCTTCTAGTTCAAATACTATGCTTATGCCCTCATAGGCGCTCAAATGTGGTATAATAAAAGTAATATTAGTAAGGCAGGTAAAATATGTATATCGAAATGGTGGATGAAACCGGTCAGGTTTCTCAAGAAATCATCAAGCAGACTCAGGAAATCTTGGAGTTTGCGGCTCAGAAAACGGGCAAAGAAAATAAGGAAATGGCTGTAACCTTTGTAACAAATGAGCGCAGCCATGAGCTCAACTTGGAATATCGGGATACCGACCGACCGACGGATGTTATCAGTCTGGAATACAAGCCAGAGCTGGACATTGCCTTTGACGAGGAAGATCTGGCGGACAATCCTGAGCTGGTTGAGATGCTGGAGGATTTTGATGCTTATATCGGCGAGCTCTTCATTTCGGTGGACAAGGTGCGGGAGCAGGCGGAAGAATACGGTCACAGTTTTGAGCGAGAGATGGGTTTTTTGGCGGTGCATGGTTTTCTGCATATCAATGGCTATGATCATTATACGCCAGAAGAAGAAGCAGAAATGTTTGGCTTACAGGAAGAAATTTTAACGGCTTATGGACTTACAAGACAATAAAAAAAACAAGCGCAAATGGAAGAATCGGGATGTCATTTCGAGTTTGGAGTTTGCCCTGACGGGGATTTTCACGGCCTTTAAGGAAGAAAAGAATATGAAGAGTCATGTTCTTTCGGCTTTTGCTGCTATCATTGCAGGCTTGATTTTTCGTATTTCTGCTGCGGAGTGGCTTTTTTTGCTGCTGAGCATTTTTCTAGTCATCGCCTTTGAAATTATGAATTCTGCCGTTGAAAATGTGGTGGATCTGGCTAGTGACTATCACTTTTCTATGCGGGCCAAGAATGCTAAGGATATGGCGGCGGGAGCTGTTCTGGTCGTGTCAGGCTTTGCAGTTGTGACAGGGCTGATTATTTTTGTTCCCAAAATTTGGGATTGGATTTTTTAAGAATTTGAAAATCGGTGGTCATCCCCGATTTTCTGCTGTTTTAATGAAAATAATAGAGGTAACATAATGACTTTTAAATCAGGCTTTGTAGCCATTTTAGGACGCCCTAATGTTGGGAAATCAACCTTTTTGAATCATGTCATGGGGCAAAAGATTGCCATCATGAGTGACAAGGCCCAGACTACACGCAATAAGATTATGGGTATTTACACGACGGATAAGGAGCAGATTGTCTTTATTGACACGCCGGGAATCCACAAGCCCAAGACGGCTCTAGGTGATTTCATGGTAGAAGCGGCTTACAGCACGTTGCGTGAGGTGGACACGGTTCTCTTCATGGTACCGGCTGATGAGGCGCGTGGTAAGGGCGATGATATGATTATCGAACGCTTGAAAGCGGCTAAGGTACCAGTTATTTTGGTGGTTAATAAGATTGATAAAGTCCATCCGGATCAGCTTTTAGCGCAAATTGATGATTTCCGCCAGCAGATGGACTTCAAAGAAATCGTACCGATTTCCGCTCTGCAAGGCAACAATGTTTCCCATCTGGTTGATATTCTCAGCAACAATCTAGAAGAAGGCTTCCAGTATTTCCCAGAAGACCAAATCACCGACCATCCAGAGCGTTTCTTAGTGTCTGAGATGATTCGGGAGAAAATTCTCAAGCTGACGGAGCAAGAAGTTCCTCACTCGGTGGCGGTAGTCATTGAGAGTATGAAGAGGGACGAGGAGACGGACAAAGTCCATATCCGAGCGACCATCATGGTGGAGCGTGACAGCCAAAAAGGCATTATCATTGGCAAACAAGGAGTGATGCTCAAGAAGATTGGGAAAATGGCCCGTCGCGATATTGAAATCATGCTGGGTGATAAAGTCTATCTCGAAACCTGGGTCAAGGTCAAGAAAAACTGGCGGGACAAGAAGCTGGATTTGGCCGACTTTGGCTATAATGAGAAGGAGTATTAACAGAGAATTGGTTTTTTAACCAATTTTCTTAGTTTTAGAATTATCGTTTTACAATATTTCTTGACCTAGTTAAATTATTGTTTTATAATAATTGTAAGGATAAATTATCGTAAAACAATAAGGAGGTAAGCTATGAAGATGCAAATTTTGAAACAAGTAATAACCATAATTACTTGTTTGGTACAAATATTTTGTGCTTTCTGGTTTTTAGCTAGAGGTTTTGTAGCCATTGTCTTGATGATTTATAACTGGCAATCAACTGCTACTCCACTTGGAGAGTTATTGAGGTTATCTTATGAGATGATTTGGCTGGGGTTGCTTCCTATTTTGCTTTTTGGACTGATTCGAAGATTTTTACACAGCATGATAAACCATCAACTTTTTACAGATGAAAGTTATAGGCTTAGCAGATACATGTTGATTTTAGTCACTTGCTTACCTATTGGAAGTGTCATATGGGATATTTTTATCGGTCAAGAATCTATACAGTCTTGGATAGAGCTTGTAGATAATATATTTCTGCCCTATATGGATAGTCTGGCTTTGGTAGTTGTCTTAGGAGTCTTGCATCTTGTCATAAAAAACGGGAAGACAATTCAAGAAGATGTAGATGGTTTTGTGTAATGGGAAAAATCAAAGTTAATTTAGATAAAGTATTGGAAAAAAAGGGCTTGACCTCTAAAGAATTGGCGACAATTATTGGCATTACACAAGCAAATTTGTCTATTCTAAAAACAGGTAAGGCTAAAGGTATTCGCTTTGCAACCTTGCTGGCTATCTGTGAAACGCTGGATTGTCAGCCTGCTGATATTTTAGAGTATATTTCTGACTAATAAATAGAATATAGAAAGGAGCTTTATGCCTGAATTACCTGAAGTGGAAACGGTTCGGCGCGGTTTGGAGCGTCTGGTTGTTGGCAAGACGATTAGGCAAGTGCAGGTCCGCTATGCCAAGATGATTGGTACGGGAGTGGATGCTTTTGTCCATGACTTGCCGGGTCAAACCATTGAAAAGATGGGGCGTCGGGGCAAGTATTTGCTCTTTTACCTGACGGATGGAGTGCTGGTTTCCCATCTGCGAATGGAAGGCAAGTATCATTTTTATCCTGATGAAGTGCCTGAGCGTAAGCATGCCCATGTCTTTTTCGAGATGACGGATGGCGGAACCCTTGTTTATGAGGATGTCCGCAAGTTTGGGACCATGGAATTACTGAGAAAAGATCATCTGGAGCCATATTTTGCTGCTAGAAAGCTTGGTCCTGAGCCGACAGAGGCGGACTTTCTTTTACCGTCTTTTGCCGCAGCTTTGAGTCGGTCCAAAAAGCTCATCAAACCCTATTTGCTGGAGCAGACCTTGGTCGTTGGGCTGGGCAATATTTATGTAGATGAGGTGCTTTGGCGGGCGCGCATTCATCCGACTAGGCCAGCAGATAGTCTGAAGCCTGCTGAAGTGAAGCGCCTACGTGAGCAGATTATAGAAGTTTTGCAGCTTGGGATTGAAAAGAGAGGCTCGACCATTCGGACCTATCGC
The DNA here is from genome assembly GCF_000767835.1 of Streptococcus sinensis. Lineage (GTDB taxonomy): Bacteria > Bacillota > Bacilli > Lactobacillales > Streptococcaceae > Streptococcus > Streptococcus sinensis. The sequence goes on from NZ_JPEN01000110.1 coordinate 33,287, forward strand.
AATGCTTTGGGTGAAGATGGCACGATGCAGGATTTTCTGCAGGTCTATGGAAAGACTGGTCAGCCTTGTGCTAGATGTGGCAGTCCGATTGAAAAGATTAAGCTGGGAGGACGTGGTACTCATCTCTGCCCTCATTGTCAAAAAGCGAGGTGATTGTCATGGCAAAAATTATCGGAATTACAGGTGGTATTGCCTCGGGTAAGTCAACGGTAACAGACTTTTTGCGTCAGCAAGGCTATCAGGTTATCGATGCGGATCAGGTGGTCCATGAGTTGCAAGAGCCGGGTGGCCGACTTTATCAAGCTCTCTTATCCGCTTTTGGTTCCGCTATTTTACAGGAAGATGGACGCTTGGACCGACCCAAGCTGGGAGCTATGATTTTTGGGAATCCCGAACTCTTGGCCCAGTCCAGTCAGCTTCAGAACGAGATTATCCGCGAGGAGCTGGCTGGCAGGCGAGATTTGCTGGCAGAGACGGAAGACATCTTTTTTATGGATCTTCCCTTGCTGTTTGAGTTACAATATGAGGACTGGTTTGACCAAATCTGGCTGGTGGACGTGACGAAGGAAACTCAGCTCAGTCGACTTATGACTCGAAACGGTCTCAGTCAGGAAGAGGCGGAAAAACGCATAGCAGCTCAGCTATCTTTGCAAGAAAAACGAAAGAGGGCGGACGTGCTCATTGATAACAATGGTCCGCGTGAAGCTACCCGACAGCAAGTCTGCGATGCTTTGTAGAAATTAGAAAGAAGATGATTTATCACGTCACAAGTAAACTGGAAACATAACCTGAAAGTCGCTTGGTTTGGGAACTTCCTGACTGGTGCCAGCATTTCTCTGGTGACGCCTTTTATGCCACTCTTTGTGGAACAGCTGGGAGCGCGTGGTCATGAAGTGGAGTACTATGCTGGTCTGGGTATTGCCCTTTCGGCTGTTTCAGCGGCCTTTCTATCTCCTGTCTGGGGCAGTCTGGCCGACCGCTATGGGCGGAAACCTATGATGATTCGGGCTGCTACGGCAATGGTCTTTACGATGGGAGGACTTGCCTTTGTGCCCAATATTTTTTGGCTTTTATTCCTGCGCTTTCTCAATGGCGTTTTTGCTGGTTATGTTCCCAACAGTACAGCTCTGATTGCCAGTCAGGCTCCTAAGGACAAGACTGGCTATGCGCTGGGAACTTTGGCAACAGGTGTTGTTGCTGGCAATCTCATGGGGCCTTTGATTGGCGGAGTAATTGCTGAAGTCTTTGGCATCCGCAATGTCTTTCTGTTGATTGGCTTTTTCTTTCTGATTGCGACTCAGATGACGGTTGCTTTCATCCAAGAAGATTTTAGCCCAGTGACCAAGGAAGAGGAGATTGGCTTTAGAGAGCTGATGCGTCAGATTAAATATCCTAAGCTGTTGATTAATCTTTTTCTGACTAGCTTTGTCATCCAGTTTGCAGCCCAGTCCATCGGTCCTATTCTATCCCTTTACATTCGGGAGCTAGGTCAGACAGACAATTTGATTTTTGTCTCTGGTCTGATTGTCTCTAGTATGGGCCTGTCCAGCATGATGAGTTCTAGTCTTCTGGGTCGGCTGGGAGATCGGATGGGCAATCATCGCCTGCTGCTTTTAGCTCAGTTTTATTCCATAATCATTTACCTGCTCTGTGCTCATGCAGGCTCCTCTCTTCAGCTCGGTTTTTACCGTTTCTTGTTTGGCTTAGGAACTGGAGCTTTGGTACCGGGAGTCAACGCTCTATTGAGCAAGATTACGCCTAAGTTTGGAATTTCCCGAATCTTTAGTTACAACCAGATTTTCTTTTATCTGGGAGGTGTCATCGGCCCCATGTCTGGCTCGGCCATTGCAGCGACAGCAGGCTATCATTCAGTCTTTTATGCTACGGCCGGTTTAGTAGCAGTCAGTCTCCTCATCAACCTTTTTTGTTTTAGAAATTTATTGAAAAAGAAGGAAATCTAGTGCGCGTTAAAATTCATTTAAAATGCTCCAGTTGCGGCAGTCAGAATTATCTGACCAGCAAAAACATCAAGACTCATCCTGACAAGATTGAGGTTTTGAAGTATTGCCCCAAGGAAAGAAAAGTAACCTTACATCTTGAATATAAATAGATTTTATGATAAAATAGATAAGATTTTAAGGAGTTTTGTTTATGTATAGCCTATTATTAACAATTTTAGTTATTTTATCAGCTTTTATTATTATTGCAATTTTCATGCAGCCAACCAAAAATCAGTCTAGCAACGTGTTTGATTCTAGTGCCAATGATCTCTTCGAGCGGTCTAAGGCACGTGGATTTGAAGCAGTCATGCAGCGATTAACGGGAGTTATGATCTTTTTCTGGTTGCTGATTGCTTTGGTATTGGCGGTATTATCTAGTAAATAAAATGGGCTCTGACTTTGTCTTGGCCTTTTTTTAGAGTTTAAAAGAGGGTCAGTAAAGGTCAAGAGACCAATAATAAATAGAAAGAAAGTATGAAATCAGAAATTATTGAATATTTAAAAGAAGGGCAGCAGGCCAGCGTAGATGAGTTGGCAGCTGCTTTGGGAAAAGAGTCTTCCAAGGCTTTTAGTAGCCTAGTTAAGACCATCTCCCAGATGGAAAGAAAGCATCAGATTCGCTTTGATAACGAGGGGCGGATTGAGCTTTATGAGAAGAAAAAGCAGGAGCGTCTGACGCTCAAGGGTGTTTTTCATGCGCACAAAATGGGCTTTGGTTTTGTCACGTTGAATGAGGAGGAGGATGACCTTTTTGTCGGTCGTAATGATGTTAATTATGCGATTGACGGCGATACAGTGGAGGTAGTCATTACCAAGGTAGCAGACCGGATCAAGGGAACATCAGCTGAGGCTAAGATTATCGATATTTTGGAGCACAGCCTGACGTCAGCGGTTGGCCAGCTGGTTTTAGATGAGGAAAAGCCCAAGTATGCAGGCTATATCCGCTCGAAAAATCAGAAAGTCAGCCAGCCTATTTATGTTAAAAAACCAGCCTTGGTTCTGGATGGCACAGAGGTACTCAAGGTCGCGATTGACAAATATCCAACCAAGAAACACGATTTCTTCGTGGCTAGTCTGGTTGATGTGGTCGGCCATGTCAATGATCCAGGTATTGATGTATTGGAAGTGCTGGAATCCATGGATATTGTCTCCGAGTTTCCAGACAAGGTCTTGGAAGAGGCCAAGCGAGTTCCGGATGCACCGTCAGAGAGCGATTTTGAAGGACGTTTGGACCTTCGCGAAGAGATTACCTTTACCATAGATGGGGCGGATGCCAAGGACTTGGACGATGCGGTTCATATCAAGCGCCTGAAAAATGGCAACTTTGAGCTAGGCGTCCATATCGCAGATGTGTCCTACTATGTCAAAGAAGGCTCTGAGCTGGATAAGGAAGCCCTTAATCGGGCAACCTCTGTCTATGTGACCGACCGCGTGGTGCCCATGCTGCCGGAGCGCCTGTCCAACGGAATCTGCTCTCTCAATCCCAATGTGGACCGGCTGACCCAGTCGGCTATCATGGAGATTGATGCCAAGGGGCGCGTGGTCAAGCATACTATCACCCAGACTGTCATCAAGACGACCTTCCGCATGACCTATAGTGATGTCAACGACATCATCGCAGGAGATCAGGAAAAGGCTGAGCAGTTCAAGGCCATTGTACCTAGCATTGACAGTATGGTCCAGCTGCATGAGATTCTGGAAAGCATGCGCTTTAAACGGGGTGCGCTCAACTTTGACACCAATGAGGCCAAAATCATGGTCAATAAAGAAGGTCGGCCTGTGGATATTGTCCTGCGTCAGCGGGGAATTGCCGAGCGCATGATTGAGTCCTTTATGCTGGTGGCTAATGAGACGGTGGCTGAGCATTTTGCTAAGCTAAATCTGCCCTTTATCTATCGGATCCACGAGGAGCCTAAGGCGGAGAAGGTGCAGAAGTTTATCGACTACGCCTCCAGCTTTGGGATTCGGATATACGGGACGGCTAGCTCTATGAGTCAGCAGGCCCTGCAGGATATTATGGAGGCGGTGAAGGACCAGCCTTATGAGGATGTCCTATCCATGATGCTTCTGCGCTCCATGCAGCAGGCTCGCTACTCTGAGCACAATCACGGTCACTATGGTCTGGCAGCGGAGTTTTATACTCACTTCACCAGTCCCATTCGTCGCTATCCGGACCTTCTAGTTCACCGGATGGTGCGGGATTATGGCAAGTCTAAGGAAATAGCAGAGCATTTTGAGCAAGTGATTCCTGATATTGCTAGCCAGTCTTCCAGCCGGGAGCGTCGGGCTATCGAGGCTGAGCGAGAAGTCGAAGCCATGAAGAAGGCTGAGTATATGGAAGAATTCATCGGAGAAGAGTTTGACGGAGTGGTCTCAAGTGTTGTCAAGTTTGGGCTCTTCGTCGAACTGCCCAATACGGTCGAAGGCTTGATTCATGTCACCAACCTGCCAGAGTTTTACAACTATAATGAGCGGACTATGACCCTGCAAGGAGAAAAGTCCGGCGTGGTCTTCAAGGTCGGTCAGCAGATTCGTATCAAGCTGGTCCGAGCGGATAAGGCTACGGGCGAGATTGACTTTGACTACCTGCCAAGTGAATTTGACCTGGTAGAAAAGACTAGCAAGACTGGCAGAGGCAAGTCAGGCAGAAAGAAACGTCGTGAGGATGATAAGCGCAGCCATTCTGCCAAAGAAAAAGGCTATAAGAAAGATAAAAAGTCCAAGAAAGGCAAGAGCCAGAAGGCATTTTACAAGGAACTAGTCAAGAAAGGAGCCAAGCATGGCAAAGGGAGAAGGAAAGGTCGTCGCGCAAAATAAAAAGGCCAGACACGACTACACCATCGTAGATACCATCGAGGCTGGCATGGTGCTGACCGGTACGGAAATCAAGAGCGTCCGTGCCGCCCGTATCAATCTCAAAGATGGCTTTGCTCAGATTAAAAACGGTGAGGCCTGGCTCAGCAATGTCCATATTGCTCCTTATGAAGAGGGCAATATCTGGAACCAAGAGCCTGAGCGCCGCAGAAAGCTGCTGCTGCATAAGAAGCAGATCCAAAAGCTGGAGCAGGAGACCAAGGGAACTGGTATGACACTGGTGCCGCTTAAGGTCTATCTCAAGGACGGCTATGCCAAACTGCTCCTGGGCTTAGCCAAAGGGAAGCACGACTATGACAAACGCGAGTCCATCAAACGCCGCGAGCAAAACCGAGACATTGCAAGACAGATGAAGAACTTTAATACAAGATGAAAGATCGGGCGACCGGTCTTTTTTAGCTCCCTAGTCACTTAGTTTATTAAAAGGTCATGGAGAAAGAAATCTATACTTTAACCATACTTTTTGAAATATCCCAGCAGAAGTTCTGGCTATATTCTTCAAGCTTTGTTTACGATCGATGTCTTTTTCTTTTTGTAAAAGAACCTTCAAGCAGCTGGTTGATGGGTTAAACTAAATTATTAGAAAATTTTTGTCAGTTCTTCGAATTTTCGATCTACTAGTAGCAGAAAGAACAGATAGATTTTTCTTAGGCAAAATGACACAAGTTGATAATTTTGTCTCCGGTGACAAACTTTAGTAATCCACTACGGTCATCAAGAAGATGATAAAAATCAATAGTTTAATTCCTGATTCTAAGAGAATTAGGCTATTTTTTCTCATGTAGTTTAAAAATAGATGGGAGCAAGGATTTTATACAGATTTATGTAATCGCTTGCAATACATATAATAAAAGGATATACTAAAGATGAAATGTTGGTAGTACGGTTTACTTTGCTTGGGCTGGAATGGTTTCAGTCCCGTGTCTAGTCAAAAGGAGATAGACTATGAAGAAAATACTGCTTAAACTAATGTTTCTTGCAATGTTAGTTGCTCTCTTACCTGTTCATGTAGCGCAGGCCTGTTCTGGTTTTATTGTCGGGAAAGACTTGACAGCGGATGGTTCTACTTTATTCGGTCGGACAGAGGATTATCCTTATGCACCTGACGGCGGTCGGCACAATAAAAACTATGTGGTCGTACCCGCTAAGACCTATAAAGAAGGAGATAAACTCGAAGACGAGACAAATGGATTTACCTACCCACATTTGGCCAGTGAAATGAAATACACAGCTGTCTATGATTCTGATCGTGGCAATGGCAGCAATGGAGATTTTGGCGCTCACGGTTTCAATGAAGCAGGTGTATCCATGACAGCGACCGTTTCTGCATCACCAAATGACAAAGTCTTGAAAGAAGATCCACTTGTGGAAAATGGATTGGCAGAAGCCTCTATGGTTGATTTGGCTTTACCTCGTGCTAAAACAGCGCGTGAAGTCATCGAGACAGTTGCGAAAGTTTTGGATGAAAAAGGATCTGCAGAAGGAAATGTTATCGTTGCAGCAGACAAAAATGAGCTGTGGTACATGGAAATCCTGTCTGGTCACCAATATGTAGCCATTAGATTCCCAACCAATAAATATGCTGTCTTTGCCAATACCTACTATCTTGGCCATGTCGACTTGAACGATAAAGAAAATGTCATTGCTTCTAAAGATGTGGAAGAAGTGGCTAAAAAAGCAAACAACTACAAGACAGACAAAGATGGCAACTTCATGATTGCCAAATCTTACGGACCTGATGAATACATGGAACGTAACCGTTCACGGACCTATGCAGGTATCAAGTGGATGGATCCGCAAGCAAAAGTAAATTATGATGATGAAGCTTTTGATCTCTTGCGCGAACCAACTGATCCAAATAAGAAATACACGGTTCATGATGTGATCGCGGAACAAAGAAATCGTTTTGAACACTTGCCAGAATATAAAGCAGATGACTTAGTTGAAGTCGGTAAGAAGATCGATGGCAATGTTTACAAATATGCTCTTGGTAATGAAAACGTAATTGATGCTCACGTTTATCAAATCAAGCAAAACCTGCCAACAGCTTTCGGTGGTATCATGTGGCTCGGTCTTGCCCAAAGCCGCAATACTCCGTATGTGCCATTCTACGGTAATGTCGAAGATACCTACGAAGCTTTCAAAAACCGCTCAACCAAATATGACGGTAAATCTTGGTACTGGTCTGTTTGGCATATTGACCAAATGGCTATGAAATATCCAGAAATCTTTGGCAATAGCATCCAAGAAACATGGAAAGAAAAAGAAGCAGAATGGGATAAAGAACAGATTGAGCGCGATGCCAAATATGCGTCACTTTCAGATGAACAAGCTAAAGAGGCTGGTCCCGAAGTGACCAAAGAAGCTCTGGAACGCTCAGAAAAAATCTTTAAAGAAATCAAAGCTATCGAAGCAGAGATGGAAGAAAAGATTAAGAAAGAAAAAGGCGAAGATGCGGATCTGGTTTATGAGGGTTATAACAAAGCAAACTTGTTAGCAGAATACAAAGATGACAAGAAAGATAGTCAATCAGATCAATCTGAAACCAAGAAAAACGACTCTAATCAGTATGGTATGTGGCTGATTATCGCTTTAGTGGTGATTATTCCTGGATTTATTGCATTCAGACGATCTAACAAGAAAAAAGATCAAAACTAAATTTTAAACTCAAGCCAGAAATGTGTACTGACCCCAAAAAGTTGGACAAAAAATATTAGTGAAAGGATTTGGTTCTGTACTG
>NZ_JPEN01000074.1 GCF_000767835.1 Streptococcus sinensis
CAACCAGCGTTGTCTTCTCGCCAGCCTTGCCTTCTTGGACAACTTTTCGTGTCCCCTTAGGCAGTTGAGCACTTTCACGTTCAACAGTATTAAACGGTAGAGTTTCTGTCACAATATCCAAGCGTGGCTGTTCAACTACTGGAATCTTAACACCTTCGTCTGGAGTCGTCTTGTGAACTGGCGGTGTAGCTGGTGTATCTTCTAAGCTATTGAGATAAGTTGTAAATTCTGCCAAGCGAGTCGGAGTTAACAAGTGGTTATTTATTACGTAAGCAGCCACCTGCAAGAACTCTTCTACTGCTTCACGATTAGCCTGACTTGTCAACGTCTTAGCACGCGCAAGAGCCTTATCATAAGCACTTGTGTCCAGAGCAGCCTCGCTTGTTGTTGGTAGATTAAAGACTAGTTCCGCTGCTGATTGGTATTCATTTTCGCTATCGCCATAAGTCTGAGTACCTGTCAAGACAATCTTCTTAGCCTTGATAACCCGACCAAAGTCAATAGTTTTAGTTGCTGCATTATTTGGCCAATTATTGGCTGAGAAGCGGTGTTCTTGGCCTGCTTCGTCCGTTACCACCAAGGTTACATTTCTAAGATTACCATTGGAGCCTGAAGAGCGTGGTACATAAGTCAAGCCTGTCAGATCAGTTGGTTCTCTCAAGATCATGGTAGCTGGTTTATTAGCACCACCACCTGACCACGGTGTATGCCATAGGCTAGAGCGGTTACCATCAAAGGCTTTAGCCAACTCTTCTCCTGGCTGTGCAGGAGCTTCCAGAGATTCAAAGTCTGCTGCTTTGAGGGAAGTCTTCTTCTCTACCAAGGCAGCCTTGAGGTGATCCACTGCAGCGATTGCCTGTCTAGCAGCATCAACTGAGATGTCATCATCCTGCTGAGTCAGATTATAAACCGCATCTTTCAGCGCATTCATGGACTCCGCAGTGTAATTCGTTCTGGCAACTAGTGGCAGATAGTTATTCACTGCTTCGTCAATCAGCATCTTACCTGTCAGCTCGACTTCTTCAATTTGCAGACGATCCATTACAAAGTCATTGTAGCCACGGAAGTTTGCATCTCCGCCTGCATCGCCATTTGTATTGCCACCTCTAGCAGTAGAATAGATACCAATCCAGGTATTGCCATCTGGTGCTCCCGTAACGAGGAAGGTCGCTCTTTTAGCTTTTTGAGAACCTTTCCAAGTGTTTGGAAGTTCGTGCACTTGTGCATTACCCAAATCACTGGTCCATTGGTTTCCTGCCTGCTTCCAAGTCACTTCACCATTACCGCTTACAAAGGCATATGTGCCATCAGAACCAGCTTCATAATCAAAGGTTACTCGATAAGTCTTGCCTGCTTCAAAGCGGAAGTTTTGTGGGATGGTTTGGTAAACCATGCGTTGACGGCTAACCAGACCATTAGTCTTGAGTGACCAGTCGCCCTCGATAACATCATCAATCTTCTTACCATTCCAGCCACGTTGTGTATATGGTGCATTCTTTTCTGATAAGTGAGTCCGATTGTCCTCGACACCTTCGACACCACCAATAACAAATGGGAAGATTCCTTGACCGACATTTTCAAAGTTTTGTTTGAAGACACCTTTTTGGTTATCATGACCGCCGGCATACATTGTAGAATTATTCTCAAAGACTCGAATTTCATCAAAGTAAGTTGCTTTTTCACCTGCTTCACGGCTCAGGGTCAGGGTCACATTGGACACGTCATCACCAGTCGTGAAGTAAACATACATATTTTGGAAATAGCTAGTGTTATCCACTGTCGCATTGCTGCGGTTGGTATTGTGAGCATAGGCCTTTACATAGTTTTGAGCAATAGACTTATGAGTGTAGTTGGTGATTGTCTTGCCACCTGATTGGACCGTAATACTTGCCTTAGCATCACTTCTATTATCCACTCCGACATAAGCAGCATACTTGGTATTTGGCTTGAGACCCGTTAATTTCTGAGTCAGAGTCACAGTACTTGTATTGTTTTGAATACGGAGCATATCATTGGCACCCTGTGACTTGACAATCTCAGCCTTAGATTTGTCGCCTGTAATTGTCCAATGATCCAGCTTGCCACTGTTAAAGCCTTGGTCATAGATATGCATTCCTTCGCTCCAAGACATTTCCTTGTTGACCTGCCTTGTACGATAGAGAACGTATGGCTGGTTAGCCAGCAAATCTAGTGTCAGTTGATTATTGGTCACTGTCAGCTCTTGCTCTTCAACCTTACCTTGGTCGGTCAGCTTATAGAGGTAAACCTTATCATTCCAATCACTCGGCAGGGTCCAAGTTGTCTGACCTGCTTTTGTATTGTAATAATACATCTTTTCTTGAGCTTTTTCTAGCTTATTACCGTTGGCATCCCAATTCCATGGCACCAGATAAGCTGAGCCATCTTGAATTACACGCCCGTTAAGAGTGACTGTTCTCTCACGGTAGCCTGGATTTGCCACATCGTTTGATTTACGGCGAATAGTAACTTGATTGTTGTCCTTGTCTGTCAGACCGATTTCCATTTCTGGTGTCCACTTGTAGCTGCCGCCATTATCATTCATGGTAACCGGATTACCATTCTTCCATGTTGTGACAGTGAAGTGTTGGAAATACTTGGTCATGACATCATGAGCAAAGAGATTGGTCACGTAGCCATTGTAGTCACTCCGTCCTTGCCAGCCCTCAAAGTCCTTCATGCTGTAACCGCCAAGCAGCGGATAGTTGGCTGCGCCGCCATAGGACGGATAGTCACCAATCCAAGAATCTTTTTGGTGATTGCGGATAAAGCGGACGATGCTGCTGTTAATCCCCTTGTTAGTATAGCCACCATAAGTCAAGTCAGCTGCCCAGTGCTGGAAGGTAGAGTCATACTCACCACCATGTCCCCACTCAATGGTGAAGCGCCAGCCTTGTTGGTTGATTTCTTTAGCCAAGACGTGAGTTGCCCAAGCACCATTATCGCCTGACTGACCATTACCCCAGACATCGACATAGATAAAGTCTAATCCTTCGCCAAGTTTTTCTTTCAAATCTTGCCAGCGTTTGAGACGGCCATGAGCGAGGTCATAGGCAGCATCAATATTGATACCTTGATCCAGCCAGTTCCAGCCATAGCTATAGCTACCGTCAGGATTCTTGCGTAGAATTTCTTCTTTGAAGTATTTAGATTCTGGATAGGTTTCTGATGCGTTGACGTGGATACCGATGTGAGCACCGTATTCCTTAGCCCTAGCAATCAAGGTCTTGAAATCTTCAACTCCACCGATTCGTTTACCGATATCTGCATAGTTCAAGTGGCCAGAGTCATGCCCTTCATTTCCATAGCCTTTCAAGAGGACACCTTGCCCCAGTCCATCGGTATGAAGATTGATTTTCTTAATACCATCCAGAGTCATCAGGAATGGATTTTGTGCTTGAGAGCCAAAGTTCATGGCAATCCGATAGGCGGTGATGTCTTTGACCTTTTCCCAGCCTTGCGGGTTGTTCATGATTTGACGATAAGCTACAGCCGCATCCTGCCAATCCACTTGGTTGTCCTTGTTAGCATCTTCGGTTACGACCACCTTAGCACTTGGCAATTCCAAAGTATAATCTGGATAAACAATTCCTTTATGTTCTCTTTGCCATTGCCATGGTGAGCTCTTAATCGCAACATAGTTGGCCTTACCTACTGTTTGCTTGTAGGCAGTCAAGCGTGTAAAGTCATTCGAACCGCCGCCAAAGCTGTTTTGAGAGTTACTCCATACACCAGCCGCCAGCTTGTCTGTTGAGACAAATCCGTACATGTAGCCCTTGCGCAAATCCGACATCGGATTGGTCACATTGATATGGTCATCTCCGCTGACATGGGTATTGTTGGACATGGTCGCCCCATCAAACTTAGCACCAGTTTGCTCACTAGAGACGGATACCAAAGCGTTGTCCGCAAAGTTGATAGAAGAAATCAATTTTCTAACATCATCGATTGGTTTACCAGCTTCGACTTGGTTGTGGTTGACGATTCTTGTCACATCAAAGTGCAGTTGGTTGTCCACTACTTTCAAGCGAACGGTCATTTCTGCATCAATCAAATGCTCTGGATCCTTCAAGACCAAATCATACTCAGCTGTCTGCTCATCAACCTTGCGATAAGTCACTTTCGGCTTGAGAGCATGTGAGTTGATGGTGACTTGATCCAGCTGTTTGACTTGACCTGTCAGTGTGTGCTTGTTGACTGTGTAGCTCTTGACACGCGGGAAGGCCTTATCAATCAGCACTTCCATCGTTGCTGAGTGAATCTTATCATAAGTGACTTTAGAGTCATCTACAGCAGGACCTGTTTCCTTTTCTCCTGTCGGCTGAGTTGGAGTCATGCCTTCTTGGTTATCTGTCTTTATCAAAACAGAAGTCAGTTCAGTGCCCTGATAAGTACCAGCCTTGACCAAAATCTTGCGCTCATTCTTGAGATTCTCCTTAACTGCAGCTGGCAAAGTCACTGTATTAAAGAGTTGCTCGCCATTATTGGTCGCATTGAGCTGGCCATCTGCCTTCAGGGTTACTACTAAGTTATTGGTTGAACCTTTTTTCGGTGCTGGTACACGAGTCTGACGATACCAAGCGCTGTTACCATTGCCTGGCGTTTTATATTCCCAGAACCAGCCTTCTTTATCATAGCCGACAAAGACATTGTTTGACGTATCTTTAAATTTCATAAAGACACCAAAGCGGCCATGGTTTGTTTCAGAATTTTCTACAAAAGTTAAGTTGACACTGGCATTTCCTTCTTGATCCACCTGCAAGCCTTCTTTCTGGAAGAGGGCTGGATTTTGATTGTTATCATGAGTAGATTTTGAAGAGAGCTGGTTATAACGGACACCGTTCTTCTCAACTGTAGTGACTGTTCCATGCTGCTCTGTTGTTCCTACAGGAGTCCACTCAGCTGTCTTCTTAGCTGCAAATCTTGCCACTAAGTCAGGATCTGGAACCGTCGGTGTCGGTGCAATATAAGGTGTGACTGCTTCTGGAGCCGAACCTGCAGCCGGAAGTCTCGTTCCCACTACAGAAACAGCTAGATTATGAATACTTTCGATGCTGCCTGATTTCAGCTTAGTAATCTTTTGACCAGCCGAATCATCATCTGCGTAGAACAAGAGTGTCTTGCTGTCCGCCTGAGTGACAAAGGTAGCTTCTTTACCGTTTTCTAGTTCAAATACCGGTACTTCATTGACAATCACTTCGTGATCAAAACGCAGGGCAACGAGTCCTTCTTCTGTGTTTTTCGCGCTGACTACCTTAGCCTCTGTCGGATAAACACTGTTTTTCAGCAAGAAATCCCAGTTAAACTTCTTGAAGGACAGAGTATAGTCATTTTTATTCCCTTCCGCTCCTTCATAAAGCAAGCCAAACTCTTGATCATTGATTTGTTGCAGAGAGTTGTAGGCAAATTTTCCTTTATTGATTTCCCGATGAGCGATCCAAGTCAGATTGCCAGCTTTATCTACCCTAGCAACTCGAACATGACCATTATTTCTGTCAGGTCCGCTGGCATTCGCCAAAATCACATATTCTTGTCCATCTTTGACTGTGCTAATCGCTGACATTTGTACATAGACATCAGGTACATCTTTGTAGCGTTTTACTTCAGGAAGCCAAGTAAGACCACCATCTTCACTGGTTGCAACTTGCAGGTCTCGCGTCAAACCACGCATGAACATTTTCAGCTGACCGTTTGCTAATTGTACAACGGTTGCTTCCGTATTTTGAGCAGATGGATGATTCATGGTGCTGGATTGAATCTCTGCATTATTCACTCTGCGACCATCGTTGACTGCTACCCCAGAATGCCAAGTTTGTCCATTATCGTCTGAATAGATAACACGAGAAGACTGAGAACCATGTAAATGGGAAGATTCGTTAGTCGAATAAGTCGGAATAACCAAGCGTCCTTTGTGCGGGCCTGTATGGAGGCGAATACCTGTACCAGGCCCAACTCCATAGAACTTCATCCAGTTTTCCTTGACCATAGGAGTAATATCACGTGGAGCTGACCAAGTCAGTCCATCATCCTTACTCACTGATGTCCATAGATAGCTAGTCCGAGCGACACGGAAAGGCGAATCTTTCTTCGTCATGAAATAGATATTATCAATCAAGCGATCACCATCATAAAGGTCACCTTTATCTCGATAGTCCTTTTCCTGTGGATTAACCACTACACGATAGGTTGTCGCTGCACCATTTGCATCATAGACTGTTCCATTTTCGCGAATAGTGTATTTTTTGCCATTTTCGTGATAAAGAATCTGATAAACCTTGCCATCGATCGTTGTATAGGCTTCTTCGTTTTTAGCAGGCAGGTCAAAAACAGCCCGCCCTTCTGTAAACATATCATAGATGGCGTGAATGGTTCCGTCTTTATCCTGAACCATAGCCACATCAATGGTTACAGGAGAGCCCTGATTCGGATCCGTTGCTTTGGGATTATTGCGCAAATTAACAATCGTCTTTTCTGCTCCCCAAGTCTGACCGCCATCTGTACTACGACGAATAACCGTTCCGATATCCCCCCAGTCTGACGCATGCAGGCGACGCTGATCCGCGGCTGCAATCAAGGTGCCTTTCTGAGTCTTTAACAAGGCTGGGATTCGATAACTTTTAATTCCTTGACTATTGGCCTGACCGCCAGCTCCACTCTCAAATACATCTGTCTTTTCACTCAGGGAGGCACCAGGAGCTAGCTGTCCTTCAAGTTCTTTCCGCTTGAAAATCTGGCTACGCTGAGCTACTTCCTCTGGTGAAAGAGCACGGTCATAGACAGTTAGATTTCGAACGGCAAAAGTCCCTGGCCAATGGCTTTGCTTACCACGTACTGTAGCGCCCAACTGCATATTGGTCAAGTCTGGCATGTCACTCAAGAATTTCCCTGACTGATAGCTGGTTCTTGATAGGACACCATTGACATAGAGACGCACGCGACCCTCTGGCGAATCTGGATTCAGTCTTTCTACTGTATAGGTGATGGAGTTCCATTGACCCGCAGTGATTTTCAAAGGAGCATTGTTATAATTTTCATAGAATTGCTGCCCATTGCGATCACGACCTTCGACAACTGCTGTTCCATTATTGACCGCAAGAGTAAAGTATTCGTTGACATGAGAGGAGCTAGAAGCAGAGAATACACTATAAAACTTTGGCGAATTTGCATCCGGCTTAAACTCCAAATGAACCGTTGCATTCTTTAATTTTTTTACTTTATCAAGCTCGCTGGATAGATCCTCTTTGGCGTGATCTGTTTTGTTAATCGTGATGTCTTCTTTTTCCAAGACAGGTTTGACATTCTTTAAAGAACGGGAATAATAGTCTCTTTCAACCGTTTCTTCTGTCTCAGCAACCGTATCAGAAGAAGTATCTGAGGAGGCACCTGTATCTGTAGATGGCGATGCAGGCGCAGGTGTAGCTGCATTTTCTGTAGAGACTGGCTTAGTAGTAGCTTCTGCTTCAGGAGCCTTATCCTCTTTTTCTACTTTCTCATTTACCTCTGAAGATGTTGCCTCTCCCGTAACTTCAGTAGCAGGAGGTGCCACACTTGGTTGAGATACCGCAACTACTCCTGCTGGGCTAGTTGGTGTCTCTGCTAGACCGTCAGCAGATACTTGATTGGCCCCAAACAAGACCGCTCCAATCATAACAGAGCAAACACCTAACGTTAGCTTGCGAATTCCAAACTTATATCTTTTATCAAATAAATCTCTATTCATTTGACAACCACCGATAGTAAGCGTTTACAATTTATCCTAAATTTTTCAGGATACTGTAAAACCCTTCCATCCCTTTCTTTTTATGTTAATATGTTGATTTTAATATATCAAATATTTTAAGAACTGTCAAATTATTTTACAGCAGAAAATTAGATTCTGCTTAGAATAAAGATAGAAAAATATTCGTTTGAAGTGGAACCACACCATGTCACCTCACTTCAAACGAATGTTCAATCATTGCTCAAAAATCACTAGCCAAGACTCACTTCGCCTGTACCATAATCAAGCACATTAGCAGATTGCATATTGGCCAAAGAGAGATAGGACACCAAATAAAAACGACTGCATCTACAGCCGTCGAGTTTATTTCAAAATATATTTTTTGTGCTCTTCTACTACACAGCTTCTATCCAAGCAACGGTTCAGTTCTAAGCTTCTACCTTGCTATTTTTTCATAGTTCTTTAAAAAATAGCTGGCGCTTCCGCTTCAGGGCACGAGATCCAAACTCTTTTCCTATCAATAGATGAGATGGCTGGACAAGATTCAAAGTTCATGACCGCAGAAACAGCCATTATCCTTTCCTTTTTTACACAATTTATCACCCAAAATCCTACTGTTCACAATGGCTATCACATAAGGCAATTTGAGAAACTCCCATTTTTCCCTTATTACAAATCTTACTATTAAAGCATAAAATCGTAGAAATCTTTACTTTCCAAAAATATCCTTTAGATATAAGAATGCAACATAAAGGACAACAAGCAGAGCTATCAGAATTTCAAAAACAAGCAGAATCTGCCCAGCTAAACCTAATTCTAATACGTTTAAAGATTGCTTCAAAGCCACAGCCGAAATGACCAAAGGGAAGGTAAAGGCAGAAAAACCTGCTGAAAAAGGACGATTGAGCAAACGAGGAAGTTGCCACAAAATAAAGGCATAAAAGCATTGACCTGAAATCAAGAGCAAACTCAACAAGACAAGATTTGGCTGAGGAAAAGTAGCCACATAAGCCGCTGTCATCAAGGAAATAGGCGCACAAATCGTTGTTGTATTCGGGCGAACATTCTCTGCTAAGCCGATTTTATAAGTCTTATAAAGGACGATTGGCAAGACCGAGATAGTCGCTAAAAGTCCATACCAAAAGACCAGTTGCCCCAAAGCCAACTGTTGAGGAACTGCAATTGTCAGAGGAGCGACACCGATCCCGACAAATAAGACCGTCCAAGCCGGAAAGACGTTCTCCCACTTGAAAGGGAAGACAAAGGTCAGGATATAATAGACCATCAAGAAAACCAGCCCGCTAAAGCTGAGCCACCACAGCGCTTGCGCACTAATTCGGGCAAAATTCCCCAAAAAAGTCCAGCTCGCTAGATAAGTCGAAGCCACCATTCCCTGCATGAAAAAGGTAGGGAAAACTGAAGCCACTAGCGCTTGACCTAGTTGCTCTTTGACTTGCTTGCTGTGCGTCAGCATTCCCATCATTAGATGGAGGAAAAATAAGAATGCCAGACTTGCCAAAAGATAACGCAAGAACTGACTGACATCACCGACTAAATTTCCCAAAGCCAATAAGCCCAGCACCAAGCCAGCCTGAACCAAGAAAGGCTCTTTTCTCTTTATCATAAACAGATCTCCTGACCTCCATGTCGCTCTTCTCTGAAGGTTAATTTTTTATTTTCTCTTTAAATAAACCGTTTCCGATTTTCGTTTAAAGCCCAATCTTTCATACAGCCTCAGGGCACCTGTATTCTGGGCTTCTACGACGATTTGACAGACTTGTCCATTTCGGCTAGCAAGGTCATTCAGGATAGACCTGACTAGGTGACTCCCTAAGCCCTGTCCCTGAAAGGTCTGTTCCACAGCTAAGGCAAACAGATAATTGCTACCAAAACTTGTATCAACTGAGCAAGACGCCACGATTTGACCATCTTTTTTCAGGACATAGAGCAGGCTATCTGGACTCTCCAGCACTTGACTGGCATAGTGAAGCGCAGTCTCCATCGGCATTTCAAAAATCTGCGATTGAAACGCTGCAATCTCCGCAACCATCTCTTTCTTGCCCAGTAAAACTTCCACGCCTTCTTTTTCTTCTTCCGGGAAAGTCCCCGCCGCCTGCTCCAGCCAAATTTCCGTTTCTTTCAAATCATAGTCAAATTTCTCAGCAAAGGTCGGATGGTCTGCTAAAAACTTGACTTCACTGATGTATTCGATTTGGGATAAATCGTATTTCTCTGCAATTTTAGAAAATTCCTGCAAAAGAGCACTCGCTATGCCTCGTCTGCGATAGTCGGGCAATACATAGACAGATACCTCTGCTTGACCCGGCTCATCCGCATAAACTGATAAAAAACCAACCGTTTGATGATCTAAATTTGCCAGAAAAAAGGCTGGCATTTCTGCATCAAAATTATAGGCGTTATCCAGATAAGGGAGACGGTAGGTCCCATCTGTGGCCTGACAGCTTTGAACCAGCTCAAAAAGCTGATCCTTGATTTTCTGGCTAGGCTTGCTATAAATCTGTATTTCCATCATTCTCCCTCACAAACTTTTATCAACGAACACATGTACTATGTAACTGTCCTACTCCAACTCACTCAGATACTCATAGCGCTCATACTTTTCAAGAAGCTGCTCATTCTTGTCATCCAGCTCCTTCTGAAGTTCCGATAGCTTGGTAAAGTCCGATCCGTTCTGCTCCATTTCCGTCTCAATGGCGGCGATACGTGCCTCTAGCCCCTCGATATCCGCCTCGATGGTCTCCCACTCTTGCTTTTCAAAGTAGCTCATCCGCTTCTTCTGCTCCCGCGCCTTGACCGGCTTTTCCTTTTCTTTCTTTTGGGAAATAGCTACGCTGAACTGTCTAAAAGCCTTCTCATCCAGATAGTCCGTGTAGTTTCCAAAAAACTCTCTGACCTGACCATCCTCAAAAGCTAAAATCTTGCTAGCTACCTTATCAAGGAAATACCGATCGTGGCTAACTGTAATTACCGGCCCTGCAAAGCCCTGCAAGAAATTTTCTAAGACCGTCAAGGTTGCGATATCCAAATCATTGGTCGGCTCGTCCAAAAGCAGGACATTGGGCTTTTCTAGTAAAAGCTTTAGCAGGTAAAGCCGCTTCTTTTCTCCACCAGACAACTTCTCAATCAAAGTACCGTGACTTGAGCGAGGAAAGAGAAACTGCTCCAAGAGCTCAGCAATGGAGGTTGTGCCACTCCCTGTCTTAACTTCTTCCGCTACTTCTTGCAAGTAATTGATGACCCGCTTGGACTCATCCAGCCCTTCAATCTGCTGAGAAAAGTAGGCCACTCGGACTGTCTCGCCGATTATAACCTGACCAGATTGAGGCTGCAACTGACCAGCAATTAGATTGAGCAGAGTAGACTTGCCCACTCCATTATCTCCGACGATGCCCAGTCGATCTTTGTTTTGCAGCAAGAGATTGAAATGCGACAAAATCTGTTTGTCTCCGTATGCAAAATCCACATCTCTAAACTCAATGACCTTTTTTCCAATACGACTGGTTTCAAAGTTCATCTCTAAGTCCGTCTGATTGGTCTGACCAGACAAATCACTTTTGAGGTCATGGAAACGATTGATACGTGCCTGCTGCTTGGTCGCTCGCGCCTGAGGCTGACGGCGCATCCAAGACAGCTCCTGCTTGTATAGCTGCTGTTTCTTGTGTAGCAGGGCAGCATCGCGCTCATCCTGCTCAGCCTTTAGTCGGACATAGTCCTGATAATTGCCCTGATACTCAATCAAGCTCCCGCCGTCTAATTCAAAAATCCGCGTGGAAATATTGTCCAAAAAATAGCGGTCGTGGGTGATAAAGAGGACGGTCTTCTTTGAGTTTTTCAGGAAATTTGTCAGCCACTCAATCGTATCAATGTCCAGATGGTTGGTCGGCTCATCTAGCAGCAGCAAGTCTGCTTCGGAAAGCAAAACCTGCGCCAACTGGACCCGCCGACGTAAACCACCTGAAAGCTGGCTGATTTTTGCTGCCAAATCTGAGATACCGAGCTTGGATAGGACTGTTTTTACCTGACTCTCAATTTCCCAAGCATGCAGCGAATCCATTTCTGCCATGACCTTGTCCAGACGAGCTTGCTTAGCTTCATCATAAGCAGCCATGAGCAGTTCGTATTCTCGAATGAGCTGCATTTCTCGCAAATCACTAGACAAAACAGTATCCAAGACTGTCTTTTCTTCATCGAAGTCCGGTTCCTGAGTCAAATAAGAGATTTTATAGTCAGATTTTGCTGAAAAAGGATAGACATCACCATCAAAGCCTGATTTACCAGATAAGACATCCAGAAGGGTGGTTTTTCCTGTTCCATTGACTCCAATCAATCCAATCCGATCTAAGTCGTGAATGATAAACGAAATCTCTTGAAAGACTGTCTTATCCCCTACAGACTTGCTCAGCTTTTCAACGATAAAGTCACTCATCCAACTTGCTCCTTAATAAAGTTCATTATCTCTTCCTTGCTATTTGCCAATTCTCCGTCGACAATGGCCAATTCAATTTTAGTCAGGATTTGTCCCAATTCTGGTCCGGGTTTAAAGCCATAATCTCGAATCAAATGACTGCCTGTCACCACAATCTCATGTTTATCATGAATGGTCAGAGCAGCATGTGTCGCCTCAATAGCCTCAAACTCAACTGGCAAGCCTGCCGCCTGTCTCAAACTTTCAGCTTGCAGAATCAAATCCAAATCATATTGATAGCAATCACGCTTAGAAAGGCTCCGTTCCTGCCGAATCTCATAAACAGCCACTAGCTGATTTACTCGCTTTTGAAATTCATTGGAGGTTTTCCAATGTTTCAAGAACTTGCGAACATCTTTCACCCTCAAAGCCAATAAAAGTGCAGCCCAAGCCTGCTCAGAACTAGAAAATCGAAACTCTTCTTCTAGACTGTCTAGTAGTTCCTGCAAAGCCTCTGCTGAATCTTTCATATCAGGAAGAAAGTCGTAGGCAGCAGCTTTGATCAGACTCTCCAAACCTTTCCGCCAGAAAGGAGACATCAGCAGCTTGTCAAACTCGATAAAAATCCGCTCTACCGAAATCTTCTCTAAAAGCGGCGCGCAATCAGCCATTGCTTGAAAAGTCAACTCTTCCAAATCAAAGTCTAGACCAGCCTGAAAACGAAAGCCTCGCATGATGCGAAGAGCATCTTCATTGAAACGCTCTGCAGCCACTCCGACTGCCCGTAGAGTGCGATTTTTCATATCTGCCAAACCATTAAAGAGGTCTACAATCTCCCCATTCTGATCTAAAGCAAGAGCATTGATAGTGAAGTCCCTGCGCTTCAAGTCCTCTTCCAAAGAGCGCACAAAAGAGACCTGACTAGGCCTGCGGTAGTCCACATAGACATCCTCAGTCCGAAAGGTCGTTATTTCGTATTCTCCCTGGCCTTCCAAGACCAGAACCGTTCCATGCTCAATACCAACATCAACTGTCCGATGAAAGATTGTTTTGATTTCCTCAGGATAGGCCGAACTGGCAATATCCACATCGTGAATCGGTCGATTCAAGAGGGCGTCTCGTACAGAACCACCGACAAAATAAGCCTCAAAACCAGCCTCTTTAATCTTCTCTAATACTGGCAAAGCCTCCTGAAACTCAGAAGGCATCTTCTCTAATCTCATAGTAAATGTTCCAATCCATAGACCAATTCCGAGCGCTTCACTACCTCTTTGATACCCAGATTTACCCCAGTCATAAAGGAAATCCGATCATAGGAGTCATGCCGCAAAGTCAGCCCTTCTCCTTGACTACCAAAGATAACTTCCTGATGAGCGACCAAGCCCGGCAAACGCACTGAGTGAATCCGCATACCGTCAAACATTGCCCCGCGGGCACCAGCCAAGGATTCTTCCTCATCAGCTGCTCCCTGCTGCTTGCTCGTCCGAACGTGACTGATCAATTCAGCTGTCTTAATAGCCGTACCGCTCGGTGCATCTTTCTTATTGTCATGATGCAGTTCGATAATCTCTACATCTGGGAAATACTTGGCTGCTTGGGCTGCAAACTGCATGAGCAAAACTGCTCCCAGAGCAAAATTCGGTGCAATCAAACCTCCAAGCCCCTTTTGACGAGATAGCTCTGTCAGCTCTTCAATCTGATCATGCGTGAAACCAGTCGTCCCGACTACTGGTGCAAAGCTATTTTCAAGAGCAAAGCGGGTATTTTCATAAGCAACTTTTGGAGTCGTAAAGTCAATCCAGACATCTGCTTGGAGACCTGTCAGTTCCTCTTTGGCATTAAAAACCGGAACTCCCGCTACTTCTTTTTCAGCTGTAAAAGGATCCAGCAGACCGACCAAGGTCAACTCAGGGTCTTCCGTTACCATCTTATAGGCTGCTTGACCCATTTTCCCTTTAAAACCAGCAATAATGACTTTTATACTCATCTAGAACCTCTACTCTCTATTTCTGGACTAGCTGCCCTGAAAAACTCTACACAAGCGGCATGTAAGCCAAAGCGACACTTCCTTCGCCCAAGTGAGTTCCAATCACACTGCCAAAGGTAGCAAGAGAAATATCATCTGCCACACCAGCCTCTATCAGCTGCTGGCGCAAGCTTTCCGCCTTCTCTTCAGCATTTCCATGAATCACGATAACTTGATAGGAACCCGTTCCAGTTCTTTCCTCAACTACCTCAAGCAACCTCTTGGTCGCCTTCTTTTCCGTCCGAATCTTTTCAAAGACTTCGATGACACCCGCATCGTTAAAATACAGAATAGGCTTGATACTCAAGAGATTACCCAAAATAGCTGCACCATTGGACAAGCGACCGCCCTTAACCAGATGATTCAGATCGTCAACCATGATAAAAGCGCTGGTCCCATCGATTTGTCGCTGAATCTTAGTCAAAATCTCTTGAAAATCCTGCCCTTCCGCGGCCCAAGTCAAAGCATTTTCAACCATGATCCCCAGCGGAGCACTGGTGATTTTTGAATCAGGAAAGGCGATTGCCAATCCATCAAATTCGTCCTTGAGGTACTGGATGTTTTGATAAAATCCGGAAATCCCACTGGATAAAAAGAGACCCAGCACATGAGTATAGTCCTTACTGGCAAGGCTAGTCAAAGTTTCCTCCAGCTCTGCAATACTAGGCTGGCTAGTCTTTGGCAATTCATCTGCGGCAGCCATTTTCTCATAGAACTCACTGGCTTTCAGATTTTTTCCTTCTACATAAGTTTCACCAGCAATCACCACTGGAATATCTAAGACAAACAGATTTTCATTTCCCAGAAGATTCTCTGATAAAAAAGCAGAAGAATCCGTTATAACCGCTAATTTCATTATTAGAACTCCAAATTAATACCTGGCAAATCCAAAGCAATTTCCGTCACTTCATAGGTCAGACGATTGAGCATAGTCAAACAAGGACGAGCCAATTCCTCCACTTCATTTTGATCAAATTCGCTAGGTTCTTGGACCAAACGTCCCTGAATATGGTTGGCCTGTGAAATCGTTCCGCTGATGACAAAGTTATCAAATACAATCATGAAAGTCAAAATGACAATCAAAGAGGTTGTTTGAGTTTCCTCATTCCGCTCAATTAGCTGAAAATTCACATCAACCTTTGTTTCCGGTGTTCCATTTTCTTTTTCCCATTCAAAGTTGCGCGCATCAAAATGATATTGGCTGACAAATTCTTGTTCACGTTGTAAATTCATTACTATTCTCCTAAAAATATACGATAGTACATTATATCATAATTCTATGGGACTTTCTACCTATACTTCTCAGCAGAGGGTATGAATCATGCAAAAAATAGAATCTCGGTTGAGATTCTATTTTCATTCAGTCTAAAGATTATTTTTCCAATGGCTTGCGCAGGAATCCAAAGATAATACCGCTGACTACTGCACCAATCAAGACATACACAAGGTAAAGGATTGGGTTGTTGGTCAAACCGATTACGAAGATTCCTCCGTGAGGAGCCATAAGTTTGATGCCAGATAGACCGACAAGCGCACCTGTAAGAGCTGATCCTACAATAAAGCTTGGAATAGCGCGGGCTGGGTCAGCAGCTCCAAAAGGAATCGCACCTTCTGTGATGAAGGAAAGTCCCATGACAATGTTGGTCAAACCTGAATCACATTCTTCGGCAGTAAATTTATCTTTGAAAAGCAGAGTTGCTACGAATACTGCAAGCGGTGGAACCATTCCTGCTGCCATAACCGCTGCCATCACAGGTGAACCACCAGTTGAAACAGTGCTTGCCAGTGTACTTGTACCAAATACATAGGCTGCTTTGTTAACTGGCCCCCCCATATCAACTGCCATCATACCGCCGACCAAGAGACCTAGAAGAACAGCAGAACTTCCGCTCAGACTTGCAAGGAAATCATTGAGAGCTGTGTTGATAGCTGACATTGGAATATTGACTGCCAGCATCAGGAATCCAGTCACTAATACACCAAGAAGTGGCAAGAGCAAGATTGAGCGAATACCTTCAAGTGAGCGAGGCAGACCAGCAAGAAGCTTGCGAAGGACTAAAATCACACCACCAGCCAGGAAACCGCCAACTAAAGCTCCGAGGAAACCAGATGACACACCTGCTAAAGAGAGTGTCTTCTCACCACCCGCAGCATAGGCCACACCGCCAAATGATGCACCGCTGCTAGCAATCGCTCCAGCTACGAAACCGGAAACCAGACCTGGCTTTTCAGCGATTGAATAAGCGATGTAACCAGCTAAGACTGGCAACATGAAACCAAAGGCTGCTGCACCAATTGCTTTAAACTGAGCCGCAATTTCATGATAGCTTCCTAGGTTGGACAGTTGGTCTTGTGGCACACCCAAAATTTGATCCAACAAGAAGGCGATGGCAATCATGATACCGCCCCCGATAACGAATGGCAGCATTTGTGATACCCCACTCATCAAATGCTTGTAAAAGGCTCCGCCTAGGCTCAGTTTTTCATTGCTGCTTGCTGCTACAGCCCCACCATTGGCAGCCTTGTATACTTCAGCATTCTCTGACAGAGCCAGATTGATGAGTTCTTCTGTCTTGCGAATCCCATCTGCAACTGGACGATTGATTAAAGGCTTGCCGTCAAAACGATCCATTTCAACAGCCTTGTCTGCTGCGATGATAACTGCTTTAGCTTTCTTGATGTCTTCTGCTGTCAATTTGTTGCCGACACCGCTGGCACCGTTGGTTTCAACCTTAATGCCAACGCCCATTTCAGCAGCAACTTTCTGCAAAGCTTCTTGAGCCATATAAGTATGGGCAATCCCTGTTGTACAAGCTGTAACCGCTACAAGGAAGTCCCCTCCCTCAGTTGCAGGAGCAACAGTTGCTGGTTCAGTTGCCTTTTCAGACGCTTGGTCAAAAAGAGCAATAACTTCATCTGGCGAAGATACCTTACGCAATTTTTCAGCAAAACCATCTTTCATCAGGTATTGGGACAACTCAGCCAAGGCAGCCAAGTGAGTATCGTTAGCACCTTCTGGAGCAGCAATCATAAAGAAGAGATCCGTCGGCTGGCCATCCAAACTTTCATAATCTACACCTTTATTTGACTTTGCAAAGAGGACCGTTGCTTCTTTTACTGCAGCATTTTTGCTGTGAGGCATAGCAATTCCATCGCCCAAACCAGTTGAAGTCAGAGCTTCACGCGCAAGAATTCCTTCCTTGAAAGTTTCAAGATCTGTCACATAACCATGTTTGACAAGACTTTGAATCATCTCTTCGATAACTGCTGTCTTTTCAGTTGCCTGCAAATCCAGCAACATGACATCTTTTCTCAGTAAATCCTGAATTTTCATCTTTTTTCTACCTCTACTTTTTCATAAGTTTCTTTGATATAATCAGCTGTTGCTAAATCATCTGAGAAGGTGGTGGCTGTTCCGCAGGCTACACCCCATTTGAAGGCCTCTACTGCATCGCCTGAACGGACGAATTCTCCAGTAAAGCCTGCCACCATGGAATCTCCAGCCCCGACAGAATTTTTCACATTTCCCTTGATGGGCTTAGCAAAGTAAGCACCATCCTGAGTCACCAGCAGGGCACCGTCACCCGCCATAGAAATAATGACATATTGGGCACCCTTGTCTAAGATTTGACGGGCGTAGCTTTCAATCTGATCCAAGTTTTCCAGCTTAACGCCGAAAATATCGCCGAGTTCGTGATTGTTTGGTTTAACCAAAAGTGGCTCAAATTCTAAGGAATCCAGCAAGGTTTGTCCTTCAAAGTCACAGACTACTTGAGCGCCAGTTTTTCGGGTCAAACCAATCAGTTCCTTGTAAACAACATTTCCTAGATTCTTAGGACTGCTACCGGCAAAGACTACCGTATCAGCTGGAGACAATGAAGAAAGGATTTCCTTGAGCTCAGCTAGCTTTTCAGTGGAAATTTCTGGACCGGGTCCATTAATCTCTGTTTCAGCATCCGCCTTAATTTTGACATTAATACGCGTATCCTGATCCACTTCGACAAAATTGCTGGCAATCCCTTCGCTGACCAAGTTGTCTGTGATGAATTTCCCAGTAAAGCCGCCAATAAAGCCCGTTGCTGTATTTTCAATTCCTAGTCGTTTGAGAACACGACTGACATTGATGCCCTTACCGCCGGCAAACTTATCATCACTGTCCATCCGGTTGACACTGCCTAAATTGACCTTGTCCAAGCGGACGATATAGTCAATGGAAGGATTTAGTGTGACTGTATAAATCATGCTTCTATTACCTCCGTTTTTTCTTTAATCTTTTGAATCACTTCAGATTCAATTTGATTCGTAATAAGCCTTGCGCGCGAAATCGGAGCGACTTTTACAAAAGATGTCTTCCCCAGCTTTGAAGCATCAGCCAAAACATAGGTTTTCTTAGCATTTTCCAAAATAGCCCGCTTAACCGCTCCTTCTTCCATATCCGGAGTCGTGTAAAAGGAACTATCAATGCCATTCATCCCTATAAAAGCCTTATCAAAATTTAATTGACCAATCTGATTCAAGGCAACACCGCCAATACTGGCATCTGTTGAGCGTTTCACGACACCGCCAATAATAACAGTGGGAATATTCCGTTCAACTAACTTAGTAGCATGGTGGATAGAGTTGGTTACCACTGTAACGCTTGGATCATGTAATTCATTGACTAAAAGCTCATTGGTCGTGCCGGCATCAATAAAAATCACATCGTATTCCTGAATCAAATCTGCTGCTATTTGAGCAATCTTGGTCTTTTCTTGAATGTTTTTGATAGATTTTTCTTGATTGCTTTCTTCTTCTTGCAAGAAGTGAAGACTCTCCGCACCACCGTGAACACGTCTTAACTTACGCTCACCTTCAAGCTCATCCAAATCTCTTCTAACAGTTGATTCTGAAGTGTTTAAAGCTTGCACCAGATACTCTAAAGAAACAAATTTTTCTTTAGTCACAGTTTCTAGTATGACCTGCTTTCTCTCTGACTTCAGCATAGAACACCTCCTCTGCAATCGATTACACTTATATTATACATGATTTAAAATCAAAGTCAAGCATTTTCTTTCATTTTCTTTCAAAATATAATTCATTTATCTAAAAATACAAAAAAGAAGCCTGCTCAGACTTCTTTTCTATTTGATTCATTATCTAGAGTTGATATAAATGATGAGGATTGGTAAAACGGCAGAGAGAATACATAAACTTGAAAATACCCAGAACCAGACCGACTTAAAGGCCTGCCTATATGTCCCTGGTTGAGGTCTATTTTCATCGATATAAGCTTTAATCTTTGGCCAATTCAGAATAAGCACAATCAATACTACCGTAGACCCTGTAGCCATCAATAAATAATTGACGATATTAACAATGCTTTCTGGAATATAGTTGGTCAGGAAATCAAGCCCTTCTGCTATTACCAAGTTATTGAAGATATGGAAGAAAATCGCCCAGAAAATAGAATATTCAAAAGCGATATATCCGAAACCCAGACCAATAATGGTGGCAAAATAAAGCTGATATAGATTTTCGTGAAAGAGACCAAAAAGAAGTGCTGTCATGATAATGGCAAATACCTTCCCATCCTTTTCCAAAACTCGCAAGCCTGCTCCTCGGAAAATAATTTCCTCCGTAATCGGCGCCATTATCGTTGAATAGATAAACATGGTGACGCTTCGAGAACTAAAATCCTGTGATATAATCTCAGAAAGATCCAAACCAAAGAGTGATAAAACACTCTCCATGAATTGAGTCGTCAAGGCGCTACATAATTGAGCAAAAAATAGAAAACAAATCATGAAAAAGAAGACTTTGGCAGTCATTTTCTTATTTTTCTTGCGCAAATCTTGAGTAAACAACTGCTTGCCTCGGAAAATTGTAAAAACTAAAATACCTAGGCAAGAGGCAATAATATATGCTCCACCATCCGACTCCATAAATTTCGTTACAATTTCCTCTGTCTTGGCTAAATCAAAATCCTGTTGCGGGAGGACCAAAAAAATTGAGAGGAAAGTATATATAAAAATAACCACAAGCATCACGATAGAGTAAGTAAAACAGGCTGCTGAAAATCGCCCTAAATCTTTTTTAGGATTTAAAGGTTCAGGTGAAAAAAACATAAAATCTCCTCTGTTATTATTAGAGCCTGTTCTTTCTGCTCAGGAAAAACAATGTCGAAAAGATTCCCTCATAAAGCAAAGCAAAAAGAATAAAGGCGTGCATGAAAAATTCTTCTGGCAAAATCCAGATAACTGGATCCTTGGCTGGATCAAATAGCCATGTATTGTCTCCCACAAAAAGCACTTGATGAAAGAGTGTGAAAAAATTGTTAAAGCCAATCAGAAAGGTCAGTCCAGCAAAGACAAGTGGCAAGATATTAATCACTAGAAAAGCACGTCTGTAGAGACCTAAAAATCCCTTTTTGACCACTTTTTTGATAAAGAAAATCAAAGCAGGCAGAGTAACTAGAAAAATAGCTTGCGCCAAGTGAAAAAGATACTTGACTGCCTGAAAATGATGCAGCCCTGCTGCTGACGAACGAAAATCCGGCATCGCCAACTTCTGACTAAAAGGATTGGTCAGGTAATTCATCAAAATATTAAAATTATACTGGATGGTCTCAGCTTTCAAATACACCTTATCCGGCAAGGCAAAATAAGAAATCTCCAATGGATAAACCAGCCAAGCCAGATAAATAGTTAGCAAGATTGCTGCTGCCAACAAGCACAAAGCGCTTGCTGAAAATCTCAACTTATCACGCATCAAAGTCCCACTCCGCTAGACTGGACAAGACATGCGTCGGTTGGATAGGCAGATTGGGCACCTCTTCTGGCAGGGTAAAGCCTGTCGTAACCAAGAGGGTCGGAATGCCGTTGTCGATTCCCGCTCGAATATCTGTCAAATAGTTATCACCCACCATGACCACTTCTTCACGCGCCAGTCCTAAATGCTCTATGGCTTTTTCCATGATGATGGCATTTGGCTTGCCGATAAAGGTCGGCTCAACCCGAGTGGCTGCTTCCAAGAGTGCGTTGATAGCACCCGCTCCCGGCTGCAAACCTCGCTCAGTCGGAATATTTAGATCAGGATTGGTCCCGATAAAGTGAGCACCCTTTTGAATGGCCAGAGTCGCTATTGTCAGCTTCTCATAGTCCACTTCCCAGTCCAGACCCACCACCACATAGTCAGGATTTTCTGTATCCTCTATATATCCAGCTTCTTCAATGGCATGTTTAAGTCCGACATCTCCGATAACGTAGGCTTTCTTGCCCAGATTTTTCTCCTCCATATAGTCAATGGTAGCTAAGGTTGCTGTGTAAATAGTCTCAATCGGTGTTTCAATATTGAAATTTTCAGCCAGCATAATCTGTACAGCTTCTGGCGTGCGAGTAGTATTATTGGTCACGAAAAGATAGGGAATATTACGCTTCTGCAACTCATGCACAAAAGCTTCACCAGCTGGAATCCGACTCTTGCCCTTATAAATCGTCCCGTCTAAATCAATCAAATATCCTCTATAAGTCATTTCTACTCTTCCTAATTCTCTTGTTTAAACTCTTGCCAGGTCACCAAAGCCTGAGCATTGACTTCGCCGTCACTGGAAATTTGGTGATTGCTCTGCAGGCCTTCTAGATCATAGCTAGAAGTAATCATTCCGCCTGGTCGGACTTCCTTGACATACTTGAGATGGACTTTCTTAGGAATGTGCTGGGTGAGGAAGTCTGCCCCCATGACCTCAAAGATCCAGTCCAGATACTTGCTATTGTTGACATGTCCGTTCATATCCAAGTCGTAAAAGCGCACATGGTAGTCTTTGCTGACAGGATTTTCCAAGTATGGATACTTGGGACCGCGCAGCATTTTTTTTGAAAATTCGGACTGATAAGGAGCCACAAGCTCTGGTTCCACAGCATGTACCTTTCGGCTATCCCGATCCATGAGAACAAAGGTCGCCATCATCTTGATAATGGCTTCACCTGCTTCATCAAAGATTGTGAAGCTCCGGTAGCAAAAGAGCCGATTGTAGGTCAAAGCTTCTGTTTCAATGGTAATTTCCTCTGCAAAGCGTGGTAGTCGAGTCACATCAATATCATAGTCCGTGATAATCCAGACTAGATTATACTGCTCCAGCATATCCTTGTCACTGACGCCAAGCTCAATCGACTGCATCCCCGATACCTGCAAGGACAGCAGGATAACATCCGGCAGCTTGATATGGCCATTCATATCTGCCATATCAAAAGGAATTTTCATTTTCATTTGATAAGTTAAGCCCATGATTTACTCCAATATAAATTTCTCAGCAACCGTATCGCCCAAAAAGAGGCCTTGTTTGGTCATGCGCACGATATCTCTGTCTGGCACTAGCAAGCCCTGCTCAGTCAGATCAGACACAACAGCTCCGTACTGGTCTTCAAAGGAGCGTCCGAATTTTTCCTCAAAACGTTTTTTGGAAACACCAGATTTCTTCCGAAGACCCAGAAACATTTCTTCTTCCATCTTTTCTTTCAGCGTCAGCACTTCTTCCTGCACACGAGCATGGCCCGCTTCCACCGCCTGCAGATAATGGCGAATCGGCCCGTGGTTTTTATAGCGAACACCATCGACATAGCCAGACGCTCCCGCTCCAATACCATAATATTCCGCATTGTCCCAGTACATGAGATTGTGGCGGCTCTCAAAGCCTGGTTTGGAAAAGTTTGAAATCTCATAATGCTCAAAGCCGGCCTTTTCCAGCTCAGCTATAATGTAGTCAAACATCTCCGCTTCCAAGTCTTCCTTGGGCAGAGGCAACTTCCCTCGACGCATCCGATTCATGAAGACCGTGTGATTTTCCAAAATCAAGCTGTACAAACTCATGTGAGGAATGTCTAGGGCAATGGCCTTGGCTACATTGATTTTCACATCTTCCATGGTCTGCTTGGGCAGGGCATAGATCAGATCAATCGAGATATTGTCAAAACCTGCTTTTTTGAGATTTGTAATATTCTCATAGATGTCTTTTTCCAGGTGACTGCGGCCAATCTGCTTGAGCATGCGGTCATTGAAAGTCTGTACACCCAGCGAAACCCGATTGACAGGCGAGTCTTTAAGTACAGCAATCTTCTCCTGATCCAAATCCCCAGGATTGGCTTCAATGGTCAGCTCTTCTAGATAAGATAAATCTAGCTTGTCCGTTAGCTTTTCCAACAAAAAGGCTAGTTGAGGAGCCGATAGAGCCGTCGGAGTCCCTCCACCGATATAGAGGGTACGGAGCTTTTTGATGTCGTAAGAATCATACTCCTCAATCAAATGCTCCAGATAAGAATCTACTGGCTGATTTTTGATAAAAACCTTGGAAAAATCGCAGTAATAACAAATCTGAGTACAAAAAGGAATGTGCACATAGGCAGAAGTTGGTTTAGTTTGCATAGTAAGATTATAACATAAATCACAAAGACAAGCGGGAGAAATGTTGAATTAATAAGGTTCAAATCATAGTCGCCAAATCCTCTATCTCCCTCTTTAAATACTTTCAATAAGGAAGTATTATTCAGTAATTTTCGATATGAGAAAATTAATCATTGCTTCTTCTTTGTTGAATTTTTCTTTTTGATACTTGATTAAGCCAGCTTCTTTTAGATTTTCATTCAGATAATACAAATGAATATCTAAAAATCGCTGCAAGGTATAACAAAAACAAACGGTTTTATCGATGGGTCTGGAATAATATTTAAAAAACTGATTTAGCATTTCTTCATATTTTGACTTTTCAACTTTCTGCAGGATTCCCCAAAATAAGGTTCCAATATCCTCTTCAGGCAATGAATATCTGCAATCTCCAAAATCCAATATGGCTACTTCCTTTTCGCAAAGCAGTAAATTTTCATCATGTAAGTCGTTATGAATAAAAATATTCCTCTTCTCAGACTTCATTGACTTCAATGCTTTTGTGTTCTCTTGAAATATTTTCCACAATGCCTGATAGCCTGGAACAATTCTTTCAAGCTGAGGATTGTAAGAAAAAGTTCTGAAATGTAGAGAAGAAATCAAGTCGTCATAAAAGTGGACTCTTTCAAATGTCATCATATATCTCTGAGAAAATTCATGTATGTTTGCTAATTTTCGAGCAAGTTCAGACAGATTAGAGGAAGAGAAAGTCATTCGTTCACCTCTTAAATAAGGATATTTCAGAAAAAAGAGACTTCCATCCTTCACATCCAGCCGATGAATGAACTTCCCATCTGGAAAAGACAGATACCGAAGCGGATTTAACTTGTTCTCGTATAAAGTATTGACAAAATACACTTCTCTTTCTAGATACGGAAAGGCTTGCGAAAAAATTGGCGAACTTTCGGCCAAATAAAGCACACGAACCACCAACTGGCCATCGAGCAAATAATTTAGATTTTCACTGCCTTTTGAGAGTTGAGAAATCTGGCAATCATGACCATACCACTTATGAAGATTATTCAAGATAAAATTTTCATCTGCAAATTGTTGAAAGAACATAATTTCTCCTCTGATTTGACTACCAACTTATACAAAATCTACCAGCTTAAAACTGGTAGATTTCTTTATTTTCCCAACTCCTGCGTCCTCTTGTAGGCAGCTTGAACGGCATCCATGACCGTTCCTCGAAAGGCATTTTCTTCCAGACTGGCTACCCCAGCGATGGTCGAACCGGCCGGACTGCAGACCTGATCTTTGAGCAGAGCAGGATGTTGCCCACTGACCTGACTTAGCTTAGCAGCACCCAAGAGGGTCTGATTGGCTAGCTGCAGGGATATATCGCGACTGAGTCCTGCTCGGACACCTGCATCCGCTAAAGCCTCTATAAAGAGATAGACGAAAGCTGGTCCACAGCCAGCAAGAGCTGTCGCCGCATCCAACTGCCTTTCCTCTAGTTTGACCAAAAGACCAGCCGAAGACAGAAGTTCCCACAACAAGTCTTCATCCGCTTGATTCGCCTGCTGGGATAAGGCAAAGCTAATAACGCCCTCACCTACGACTACTGGAGTATTAGGCATTATCCGAATCCAACGATGGTGGCTAGGTGTTAATCTTTCCAATATTTCCAAAGGCAGACCTGCAGCCATCGAAACCAGCAGAAGAGAATTCCGTTTTTCTAGAATTTCCTGATACTCAGCCAGCAAGTCAGCAAATTGAGCTGGTTTGATACCTAGAAAAATCACCTCTGCCTGAGAAAAAACTTCTGCATTACTGACCGGCTGGCCACCAACTTCCGCAGCAATCTTTTCAGCCTTGTCACGACTGCGATTAGCCAGGAGTAATTCGCTTCTAAATCTTCCATCTTGGGCAACTAGGCGAGCGAGACTGCCGCCCATATTTCCCAGACCGATAAATCCAATTTTCATCTTTATTTCCTCACTTGACCAGTCCCTTGGATGATGTACTTATAGCTGGTCAGCTCTTTCAGACCCATAGGCCCTCTGGCATGCAGTTTTTGAGTAGAAATCCCCATTTCGCAGCCAAGGCCAAATTGACCGCCGTCTGTAAAGCGGGTTGAAGCATTGACATAAACTGCTGCGCTATCCACCTGCTCTGTGAAGTAAGCTGCCGCTGCATCGCTCTCCGTCACAATAGCATCCGAGTGATGAGTACTGTGGGCTTCGATATGCTCTACCGCTTCTTCCAGCGAGGAAACCAACTTGACCGCTAAGATATAGTCCAAGAATTCGGTGTCAAAATCTTCTGGTCTAGCTTGCGAGCCCGAGATATACTGAGCTGCTTTCTCATCCAAACGTAATTCAACAGAGGTTTCTTGCGCAGCCTCACGATCTGTCACCAGCATCTTCTGCAAACGTGGCAAAAAGTCAGCTGCAATCTCTTCGTGAACCAGCAGTACTTCCATGGCATTGCAGACAGAAGGGCGACTGGTCTTAGCATTCTCAATAATCGTCAAAGCCTTATCTTGATCAGCATCCTTATCTACATAGACATGGACAATTCCAGTACCTGTCTCAATCACTGGCACAGTCGCATTTTCCACGACCGCCTGAATCAGTCCCGCACCACCACGAGGAATGAGCAAATCCAGATAGCCCTTGGCCTTCATCATAGCCTTGGCGGAAGCCCGACTGGTATCAGAAACCAACTGGATACAATCTGGCGAAATCTTGGTCTGAGTCAAACCTTTTTTCAAAGCTGTGACAATTGCTAGCGCTGTCTGATAGGCATCCTTACCGCTTCTGAGGACGACTGCGCTACCACTCTTTAGCGCTAAAGCCGCAGCGTCAGAGGTTACATTGGGCCGGCTTTCATAGATAATACCAATCACCCCCATGGCAACTCGCTTTTTGCTGATGATAAGCCCATTCTCAAGCTGGGTTGTTTCCAAGACTTGGCCTACAGGATCTTCCAAGCCAATCAGCTGACGAATACCTTCTGCCATGGCAGCAATGCGATCCTCATTCAGATAGAGGCGGTCCAGCATCACATCTGAAATCCTACCTTTAGCTGCGGTCATATCTGCTGCATTGGCTGCTAAAATATCCGCACGAGAAAGCCAGAGATGGTTTGCCATTTCTTCCAAAGCATGGTTTTTCTCAGCAGTTGTGGCTGTGTTTACCGTCTTCTTAACCTTCTGAACCTTTTCAAAAATTGCTTGTGTTGAGGTCATAACGATTCCTTTCGTAAAATACAAAGGCTGTTTCAATAGTTCAAGGAACTGTTGAAAATTGCGAATAAAGAAAGCTTCGCTTTCCTTCACTAAACATTTTCTTTAAGTCGTGTTCAACTTTAACTTCTAAAATTCTGAGAACAGCTCATCCAACTCCGGCGTCAGAGAGATCCAGTCATCCCGATGAATGACGACACCTTTAGGTTTATTTGACTTGAGCATATCCCTGAGAGCTGACTTGCCAAAGCGCACACGCCCTTTACCAAGAATAGCTCCACTACCTTCCTCATAAACTGTCACCGTATCCTGATAGGCAAAGCTACCCGATACTAAGACAAGACCAGATACCAACAAACTTTTTCCCTTATTTCTGAGAGCATCAGCTGCTCCCTGGTCTACATAGATTTCCCCTTGACTTTTAGCGTAGAAAGCCAGCCATTGCTTCTGCGTTTTTAGCCCCTTTTCCTGTGCCAAAAAGAGACTACCATCCTTGGTTTCCTCCGCAGCTTCCAGCAGAGCATCCGTCTTGAGCGAGGAGCAGATATAGACCGGAACTCCAGACATGGTCGCCAAAGTTGCTGCTTTGATCTTGGTCAGCATGCCGCCAGTTCCATTGCTCGTTCCTGCACCGCCTGCCATATCAATCAGCTCAGAGCTAATCTTCTCAATCTTTTCAAGCCGACGAGCATCTGGATTAGCAGAGGGATTGGCCGTGTAAAGTCCGTCTACATCAGTCAGAAGCACCAAGAGGTCCGCCTGAACCATAGCCGCTACCTGCGCACTCAGTGTATCATTATCCCCGACCTTGAGCTCCTCAATAGCCACCGTGTCATTTTCATTGATGATAGGAATAGCTCCGCGATTCAACAAGACAGACAAGGCCTGATGGGCATTCTTGTACCGACGCTTATCTGCAAAATCATCCTGGGTCAAAAGAATCTGAGCAGAAATGATTTGTTTCAAAAGAAGATTGGTTGTATATTCCTCCAAAAGCAAACCCTGTCCAACAGCAGCTGATGCCTGTTTATCCGCCACCTTGGTTGGTCGCTTTTTAAAGCCCAGAGAAGAAAAACCTGCCGCAATAGCTCCTGATGAGACCAAGATTAACTCATGTCCTGCCTCATGCAAGAGAGCCAACTGCCGAGTGATTTCCTTTACCTTGGCGCGTGACAGACTGCCATCTGCGTTTGTCAATGACGAAGTCCCCACCTTAAATACGATTCGCTTTGCTTTCATTTCCTTTTCCTTCACTGCTAGATTGTCTTATTATACCACGATTTACAGAAAATAAAAACGACCGCGATTGAAGCGGTCAAAGGAAAATTTGTATTTTAACAATGAACAAACCTACCTACTCTTGTCGTAGCTTTTCCAAAATTTCTTGGAAAATGGCTGGCGCTTCAGCTGTAAATTCCAGCACCTCCCCAGTTCGAGGATGGGTGAACCCCAGCGTTCGCGCGTGCAGAAATTGGCCATGTCCTTTTAAGGTCTTACGCGGTCCATAGACCTCGTCGCCAGCTACAGGATGTCCGATGTAGGCCATGTGGACGCGGATCTGATGAGTCCGTCCCGTTTCCAGTTGAAGCTCAACCAGAGTATAGTCACCAAAGCGATCCAAGACTTGGAAACGCGTCAGAGCCGGCTTACCTTTTGCCGTTACAGCTTGCTTCTTGCGGTCTTTTTCACTGCGGCCAATCGGCGCTTCAATGACTCCACGATCATTAGGCAGATTTCCATGAACAATAGCCCAATACTTACGTAGGGATTTCTTATCCTTGAGCTCATCAGCCAGAGCCACATGGGCTTGGTCATTTTTTGCAATCATGAGAAGTCCTGAAGTATCCTTGTCGATCCGATGGACAATCCCCGGCCGGAGAACTCCGTTGATGCCAGACAAGTCCTTGATATGATACATAAGAGCGTTGACTAGTGTACCGCTAGTATGGCCTGCAGAAGGATGAACCACCATGCCTTGAGGCTTGTTGACGACGGCTACATCCTCATCCTGATAGACGATTTCTAGCGGAAGAGCCTCTGCTACATACTCTACCTCTTCTAGCTCTGGCACTTCATAGCTGATGACATCACCTTCTTTGACAGCATACTTGGCTTTTTTGGCTTGTCCATTGACCAAAATCTGACCATTTTTTATCTGCTCATTGGCCAAACTGCGTGACAACTCAGTGAAATCCGCCACCGCCTTATCCAAACGTAGACCGGCGGCCACTGCATCAATTTTAAATTCCATCTTTTTCTTCCTTCAAAATAACCAATAACAAAATCGCTACTCCAACAGTCAGGTACATATCTGCTACATTAAAAATAGCAAAATTCACAAAATCCAACTGGAACATATCCACTACAAATCCCTGTTGAATCCGATCAATAAAATTCCCCAATCCACCAGCTATAACCAGGATCAGCCCAGACAGCATCCATTTGGACGCTTGAATATTCTTAATCAAATACCAAATAGCCGCTCCAATCACGATACAAGTGACTAACGCAAAAAACCACTGCTGATTTTCCATTATAGAAAAGGCGGCACCGGTATTTTGCAGATAGGTCAAACTGACAAGTTTAGGAATAAACTTCCTGACCTGGCCTAAGGAAAAATTGGAGACAATATAATACTTGACTGCCTGATCAAGGACAATCAAGAGAATAACTAAAAAAGGAATGGCAATCTTTCGTTTCATACTTCTCTTTTCTGTGCAAAATATTCTTTCATAACAGCTACAAAGGCTTCCCCGACTGGGCTTAGCTCTACTTCTTCTCGCTTGACATAGACCATACGATTGTCTAGATCATCTTTCAGTTTAATGACAGTAATCCCATTTACACTATCGCTGTCCAAGAAACCGGAACCTGTTGCATAAGCATCCGTTCTCTCCAAAATCCCATTCAGCGTAGCCCGATCCGTCACATTAAACATCTGTGAACTGTCGCTGGTATCAACAAAGTTCTCCGAATAGTAGAGATATTCATCCTTTTCCTGAGTGAAGCGAACCGTCGGCAAATCTGCCAAGTCTTCCATGACTAGCTCCTCCTTTTGAGTCAAAGGATGTTCCTCTCGCAAGTAAATGTGGGTCTGGAAAGGAATCAGCTCAATGACCTCCAAGCCTAGCTTTTCTATCCGCTGCATGATGCCCTTGCTATTCTGATTGTTGAGATAAATAATCCCAATCTCGCTGTGGCCTTGGGCTACCTCGTCCAAGATCTGCACGGTCGTAGACTCGAAAATCCGAAAATTCTTGTAGTCAGGATAACTCTGAGAAAACTCCGTAATCAAAGGCGGCAAAAAGTCATAGTGCTGACTAGCAATGGAAAATTCATTTTTTTCCTCTTCAGGATTGGCATATTGATTTTGGAAAACATCGAAGCCTTTGACCAATTCCTGAGCTCTCTCGTAAAATTCCATGCCACGCCGAGTCAGAAAGGTCCCGCTGCTCGTTCGGCGGAAAATCTTAAATCCCAGCTCCTTTTCCAAATCTCGCACCGCGATAGATAGGCTGGGTTGACTGACATACATCTTTTCTGCTGCTTCGCGAAAGGTCCCACTGTTGGCAATGGCCACCACATAACGCAATTGTTGAATATT
Organism: Streptococcus sinensis; assembly: GCF_000767835.1. GTDB lineage: Bacteria > Bacillota > Bacilli > Lactobacillales > Streptococcaceae > Streptococcus > Streptococcus sinensis. Next base: position 30,399 of record NZ_JPEN01000074.1, read on the forward strand.
CATTGTTAAAACCTTCTTTACATATCTTTTAATTATATCACAAGTTCATTTAAATAAACAAATTCTTGATACATCCACACGATGAAAAGATAGTTTTCAGATAACGGTCTCAGCTTTGAAAATGATGTCTCTTAATTCATGGTTAATACAATTAATTTTGCAGACTGATAAAAGTCTAAGGGATAGTTAAAAAACCAAACACAAGTTAGCAGAGATTTTTCTTTGATTTTCTCCGTCTGTATAACAGGAGCTGAACACTGGGAGAGCATAGAAGACTTCTGTCTGATATTTGAATACGTTGAATCAGTTTAGCTTAGCTGCCTTAAAAAAGTTAGATCTTTAGGAAAAGATTGGTCTGTAGCGAAAAATATCATTTGAACATGATTTATGAAACATATAAAACTGTTTGATGTAACAAATAGGGATTCACAAATTTATCCAGAAGAAACTCTCATGCATTTGTTCTGGAAATCCACTTTAACGAATGGATAAAAAAATCTATTATTCTTAACATGAGAATAATGGATTTTAATAGGTATTTGTCCCCAAAAACATTATTTTGGGCTAATTAATAAGTTTATTTCATCATCATTCACATTGAAACTTGGTAATCTTTTCGTCATGCCTCATCCAAGCGACAGATTTCTCTTTTGATGATTACTTAGACTTGATATAGTTGATACCATCTGCTTTCGGAGCAACAGCTTTACCAAAGAAGGCTGCCAGGACAACAATTGTCAAAACATAAGGCGCAATCTGCAGATAAACTGTCGGTACCTTTGAAAGGAGAGGCAACTGATTTCCGATAACCGCCAAACTTTGGGAAGCTCCAAAGAAGAGACTTGCCAACATAGCGCCGATAGGACTCCACTTACCAAAAATCATGGCTGCCAAGGCGATAAAGCCTGGTCCTACAATGGTTGTTACAGCAAAGTTAACAGAGATAGACTGAGCATAAATAGCTCCACCAATACCGCCGAGCAAACCAGAAATCATGACACCGCAATAGCGCATGAGGTAAACATTGATTCCAAGTGTATCTGCTGCCTGAGGATGCTCTCCTACTGAGCGAAGACGAAGTCCAAATTTTGTCTTAAACATGATAAACCAAGCGAAGAAAGAGAAGGCAACGGCCAAATATCCCATCAAACTTGTGTGTTTGAAGAAAATTTCTCCTATGACTGGAATATCAGACAAAATAGGAAAATCAAATTTACCAAATGAACGCTGAATATTGTCTGTTTGTCCCTTGTTATAGATAGCTTTTACAAGAAAGACTGCCAAGGCTGGTGCTAGCAAATTTAGAACCGTACCACTGACAACGTGGTCTGCGCGGAAGTTAATGGTTGCTACAGCATGGATAAGAGAGAAGAGCACTCCGACCAAACCAGCAGCAAACAAAGAAAGCCACGGAGTCAAGCTACCCAAGCTACTTTCGAAGGTCAGGTTAAAGAGAACACCTGTAAATGCTCCCATTACCATGATACCTTCCAAGCCGACGTTGACGACTCCAGCATGCTCTGAATAAGCTCCACCGATACTTGTAAAAATCAAGGGAGCCGCATAAATCAGCATAGATGATACCAATAAACCTAATATCGTTACAATACTCATCCTAGTTTCCTCCCTTCACTTTGTCAGCTTCTTGCTTATTATTTTTAAACAATTCAAAGATTGTCTTACCAGTCAAACGCTCAATCAGGTAATGAGCGCTGACAAAGAAGATGATAGAAGCTGTTACAATATTGACCAATTCTGTCGGAATCTGAGCCACGTTCATACCTGGCGCACCGACACTCAAAACCGCAAAGAGGAAGGCTGCAAAAAGGATACCAATTGGAGAGTTGGTCGCCAAAAGACTTACCGCCATACCATTGAATCCGACACTCAGAGAACCACCTTGTACAAAGACGTTCTGATAAGTACCCAATCCTTCTACGACTCCTCCAAGTCCTGCAAGAGCGCCAGAAATAATCATGGACAAGATAATGGTACGTTTAGAAGACATCCCTGCATACTCAGATGCATTTGGGTTAAGACCTACAGCACGGATTTCAAAACCAAGCGTTGTTTTCTTAAGCATATACCAAATCAGCACGACTGCAATCAAGGCAAAGAAAATACCGATGTTCATCCGAGAATTAGCAGTCAGACTTCTTAGCCACTCTGTCTGATAAATGGCATTAGCACCGACACGTTTACTAGAGTCAACACTCTGCATCACAGATTTTGGAAAACTATGGATAAAAGCATTTCCGACGAAGAGAACGATATAGTTCATCATAATCGTTACAATAACTTCACTCGTTCCCAAATAAGCACGAAGAATCCCTGGAATAGCTCCCACAATACCGCCAGACACTGCTGCAATGACTACAGTTGCCAATAACATCAGCGGACGAGGCAAATCAGGGAAGGAAAGGGCAAACCAACCAGCCATAATCCATCCGGCCAAGGCTTGTCCTGGAAGTCCGACGTTGAAGAATCCAGCACGACTAGCTACGGCAAAGCCCAAACCAATGAGAATCAGAGGTCCCATCGCACGAGAAATCTCACCTAAACTTCTTAAAGAGCCAAAAGCTGTTTTAAAGAGGGATTCATATCCCCAGATAGCATCATAGCCAAAGATAGCCATGACAATCGCTCCCAATAAAATCCCTAGAATAACAGAGATTAAGGGAACCGCGATCTGCTGTGTTTTCTTAGACATTTGAATCTCCCTTCTAAATCTTACCGCCGGCCATGAGAATACCAAGCTCTTGCTTATTGGTCTCCTCAGGAGTCACAATCCCTTGAATCTTACCATCGTGGATAACCGCAATTCTGTCAGAAACATTAAGGATTTCATCTAACTCAAAGCTAACAACAAGGACAGCCTTACCTCGACTGCGTTCTTCAATCAAGCGTTTATGGATGTACTCAATTGCTCCGACATCAAGTCCACGAGTTGGCTGACTAACAATCAACAAATCTGGATCACGGTCTACTTCCCGAGCGATGATAGCCTTCTGCTGGTTTCCTCCTGAAAGGGCTGAAGCAGGTACATATTCGCTAGCCGCCCGTACGTCAAACTCTTTCATTAGCTTACGCGCATAAGAGTAAATATTATTGTAGTTCAAGATGCCGTTTTTACTGAGCGGTTCCTTGTAGTAAGTCTGCAAAGCAATATTTTCAGAAATAGACATAGCCAACACCAAACCATCACGATGGCGGTCTTCAGGTACGTGGCTAACCTTCATTTCGGTAATCTGCCGTGGTCTCTTACCGACGACAGACTGGTTCTTGATCAAGATATCACCCGAACTTGTTTTTCTGAGCCCTGTAATAGCCTGAATCAACTCGGTCTGACCATTTCCGTCAATTCCTGCAATCCCAACGATTTCACCTGCACGAACATCCAGAGAAAGTCCTTTAACAGCTGGAACACCACGATTTTCTTCAACAACAAGATTCTTGATTGAAAGGACCGTTTCTTGTGGATTAGAAGGCTCTTTCTCAGTCTTAAAGGAAACGGAACGTCCTACCATCATTTCAGCCAAATCTTGGTTAGTAGCACCAGCGATTTCAACTGTTTCAATGGATTTTCCTCGACGAATAACAGTCACTCGGTCAGAAACTGCACGAATTTCATCCAACTTATGGGTAATGAGAATGATGGATTTTCCTTCTTTGACCAAGTTCTTCATGATTTTCATCAATTCATCAATCTCAGCTGGCGTCAAAACGGCTGTCGGTTCGTCAAAGATCAGAATGTCTGCGCCACGGTATAGGGTCTTGAGGATTTCAACACGTTGTTGGGCTCCAACAGAAATATCCTCAATCTTGGCAGAAGGATCGACCGACAAACCATATTTCTTAGACAAACGATTAATTTCTTGCGTAGCGCGTTTCAAGTCTAAGATACCATTTTTTGTAAGCTCACTTCCGAGAATGATATTTTCAGCAACAGTGAAGGCTTCCACAAGCATAAAGTGCTGATGCACCATTCCGATACCAAGTGAGGCTGCCTTTGATGGAGAGTCCAGCTTAACTGGCTTTCCATTGACTACAATCTCACCACTAGTCGGCTCAAGCAGGCCGGCCAACATATTCATCAAGGTTGACTTCCCGGCACCATTTTCTCCTAAAAGGGCGTGAATCTCACCCTTTCGGAGTTGCAAATTGATTTTATCATTGGCTACAAATTCACCGAAAATTTTGGTAATTTCTCGCATTTCAATGACATTTTCATGTGTCATGGCTCTTTCCTTTCCAGAATTTCATTTTATGTCGATCAAACCTCGTCGGACTCATATCCTAGTAGGCCTAATCGATGCAAAGGCGTCAGAACTGAAAAATGAGCGACCCAAGTAGGTCGGATCGCTCAGCATTCAATTATTTATCAGGAACTGTGATACTTCCGTCAAGGATTTTAGCTTTCGCTTCTTCAACAGCTTTTTTAGCATCTTCAGAAAGATTAGTTGTTGTCAAATCAACACCGCCGTCTTTCAAACCAAAGGTTACTGTTTTACCACCTGGGAATTTACCTTTAGCAGTTTGATTAGCGATGTCTTGGACAGTCTTACCAACTTGTTTCAAGCTTGATGCCAAAACAAAGTTAGACTCTTTACCATCCTTAGACTTGTATTTACCTTCTTCAGTTTGGTCACGGTCAACACCAAGTACCCAAACTTTTTCATCTTCATTTTTCTTCTCGTTCAAGTCTTTTGCTTCAGAGAAAACACCTGCACCAGTTCCACCAGCAACTTGGTAAACCACATCTGCACCTGCAGCATATTGAGCAGCAGCAATTGTCTTACCTTTAGCAGCATCACCGAATGAGCCAGCATAGTCTACTTGAATCTTGATAGATGGGTCAACTGATTTCACACCAGCTTCAAAACCTTTTTCAAAACGTGTGATAACTGCGCCTTCTATACCACCTACGAAACCAACTTGTTTTGTTTTAGTCGTTTTAGCAGCAGCAACACCTGCAAGGTAAGCAGCTTCATTATCCGCAAAAACAGCTGAAGTAACATTCTTTTGGCCTTCAATCACATCATCGACGATAACGTAGTTAATCTCTGCATTGTCTTTTGCTGCAGATTCAACGGCATCACGAAGGGCAAAACCGATACCAAATACTAGTTTATAACCATCCGTAGCAGCTTGGTTTAGGTTGTTCGCGTATTGTGACTCATCGTTAGATTGGTAGTAAGTGTAGCCATTGTCTTTAGACAGACCGTTTTCTTTACCCCAAGCTTGGATACCTTCCCAAGCTGACTGGTTAAATGATTTGTCATCTACACCACCAGTATCAGTTACGATAGCAGCTTTTAAATCAGTTTTAGCATTAGAGCTGTCTGATTTAGACGCGCGATTACCACATGCAGCAAGTCCGATTGCCGCGATAGACACTAGACCAAGACCTAGCCATTGTTTCTTGTTCATTTCTGAACCTCCTATATAAGATGTGCAACTTAGTTGCGAGTTTAATTTTGGTCAAACGACCAGCAACAGACTTAAGTTAAGTCTGTAAAAGTGTATGGAAGCAATTCCCCGACCGTCATCACGACCGTCGATTTATCTTTAGCGACCAAAGTCACTGGTAGATCCTTATCAAAAAACTCTGCCATTACTTGGCGGCAGGCACCACAGGGAGAGATTGGTTTTTGAGTCTCTCCATAAATAATCAATTCCTCAAAGTCTAAAATTCCTTCAGAAACAGCTTTAAAAATGGCTGTTCGCTCTGCACAATTGGTCAAGCCGAAACTAGCATTTTCGATATTGACACCTGTGAAAACTTGTCCATTTTTAGCTACTAAAACAGCTCCGACAGGGAAATGAGAGTATGGAACATAGGCATTCTTCGTGGTTTCTACAACTAAATCAATCAAATTAGTAGTCGCCATTAGCCACGTCTCCCTCCATAATCGCTACACCAGCCGAAGTTCCGATCCGAGTCGCACCGGCTTCTATAAAGGCTAGAGCAGCTTCGTAAGAACGGGCACCACCAGAAGCCTTGACCCCCATGTCTGGACCAACTGTTTTTCTCATGAGGGCGACATCTTCGACTGTCGCACCGCCAGTTGAAAATCCTGTAGAGGTCTTAACAAAATCAGCTCCAGCTTTCTGAGCCAGTTGGCAAGCCTTAACCTTTTCCTCATCTGTCAGCAGGCAAGTTTCCAGAATCACCTTGACTAAGGTACCTTTAGCAGTTTCTACAACCGCACGGATATCTTGCTCTACCAAATCATAATCTTTTGATTTCAGAGCACCGACATTGATGACCATATCCACTTCGCCAGCACCTTTTTGGATTGCGTCCTTCGTTTCAAAGGCCTTTACATCGGAAGTGTTGGCGCCCAAAGGAAAACCAATTGGCACACAAACCTTGACATCTGAACCTTTCAGCTGCTCTGCAGCAAACTCTATCCAGGTTGGATTGACACAGATACTGGCAAAATCATAAACTTTTGCTTCTTCAATTAACTTCAGAACCTGCTCTTTTGACGCCTCCGGTTTTAAAAGCGTATGGTCTATATATTTGTTTAACTTCATGTTGGATTCTCCTAGAATTAAGAAATTACCTCGATAATCTCGCTTACTGCAACGCTTTCATTCCCTATTTTAACATTTTTTTGGAATTCTGTAACTAGTTCTTGAGAAATTTTTTCATTTGAATAAATTTTTGCAAAAACTTCTCCAATTTCGACCTTGTCTCCGACCTTCTTTTCAAAAACAATTCCTGTTTCATAATCCAAGTCGTCAGATTTAACTGCCCGTCCTGCTCCCAGTCTCATAGCGAAGAGGCCAAACTCCATAGCTGGTAGTTCTGTGATATAACCTGCCTGAGTAGCTGTTACTTCTACCACGTAAGCTGCTTTCGATGGACGGTATAAATCCTCTACATCACCACCTTGAGCTTGAATCATCTCTTCAAATTTTTTCAGCGCTGCTCCATTAGTCAAATGCTCTCTGATTTCTGGAATCGTTTTCTGAACATTAGCTAAATCAAGCATAATTTGAGCTAGCTCACAAACAAACTCTGTAATATCCGCACGACCTTTTCCTTGAAGAATATCCAAAGCTTCCAAGATTTCTAAACGATTGCCTATGCTAGTGCCCAAAGGCTGACTCATGTCCGTAATAACTGCAACCGTCCTGCGTCCGACCGCCTTGCCCAAGTCAACCATCGTACGAGCCAAGATACGAGCATCCTCCAGATTTTTCATAAAAGCACCCTCACCAACGGTCACATCCAGCAAAATGCTGTCTGCACCAGCGGCGATTTTCTTACTCATCACTGAGCTGGCAATCAAAGGAATCGTATCGACCGTAGCTGTCACATCGCGTAGGGCATAGAGGAGCTTGTCTGCCTTGACTAGCTTGTCTGACTGGCCAATCACAGAAAGACCGATATCTTGAACCTGCTTGATGAAATCTTCCTGACTGCGCTCCACTTGGTAGCCTTTGACAGACTCTAGCTTGTCTATGGTGCCACCCGTATGCCCCAAGCCTCGACCGCTCATCTTGGCAACTGGCACTCCAAAACTAGCTACTAAAGGAGCCAAAATCAAAGTTACCTTATCCCCCACTCCGCCAGTCGAATGCTTATCTACCTTAATCCCTGAAATGGCTGACAGGTCAAACTGCTGGCCTGTCCCCACCATGGTCATGGTCAAATCAGAAATTTCCCTAGTGGTCATTCCTTTAAAATAAACAGCCATGGCAAAGGCAGACATTTGATAATCTGGCACTGTTCCAGCTACATATCCCTCAATCAGCCATTCAATCTCTTGACTGGACAATTCTAGTCCATCTCGTTTCTTTTGAATAATATCAACTGCCCGCATCTTTATTTCACACTCCTTAGGATATAATAGCCTTTGTCCTTCTTGAGAGTCTCGCAGTTGCCAAACACTTCTTCCATCTTAGCTTTAGCACTGGGTGCTCCTTGTTTCTTTTGGATAACAATCGTCAAATCTCCGTCATCCAGCAAATGATTGTAGCTGCCTGAAATAACCTCGTGTACCACCTTTTTACCAGCCCTAATCGGCGGATTACTGATAATATGCTGAAATTTTCCTGTCACATTTTCATAGACATTGGATTGGAAAATCTCGGCAGACACCTGATTCGCTTCCGCATTTTTCCGCGTCAAGTCTAAAGCCCGCTGATTGATATCCACTAGAGTGACCTTTAGAGTCTGCGCTTTAGCCAGGGTCAAGCCCAGAGTTCCGTAGCCACAGCCGACATCCAGTAAGGTTTTTCCTTTTCCAAAATCCAGAGTAGATAAAAGAACTCGACTGCCGTAATCGATCATTTTTTTGCTAAAGACACCAGCATCCGTTAAAAAGGTCATCTGTTGTCCTAATAGTTCCACTTTTAATTCATGAATGTCATGTTTGGCATCCGGATTTTCTGCAAAATACATTTTAGTCATAAAACCATTTTATCATAAATTTTCTAGATTTGTAAATCGTTTTCATTTCTCCAAAAGTATGTTATACTAAAATCCATCATATAGGAGTAACTTATGACTAACGAATTTATTCATTTTGAAAAAATCAGCCGCCACACATGGCAGAATCTGCATCGCAAAACAAATCCACCGCTCACTGAAGCAGAGCTCGATTCTATTAAAAGTTTCAATGATAAAATCAGCCTTCAGGACGTGACTGATATTTATCTGCCACTGACAAATTTAATTCAGATTTACAAGCGTGCCAAGGAAGACCTTGCCTTTTCAAAAGGAATTTTTCTGCAAAAAGAAAGCAAAAAACAGCCCTTTATCATTGGAGTATCCGGTAGTGTCGCCGTTGGAAAGTCAACCACCAGCCGGCTGCTGCAAATCCTCCTATCGCGGACATTTTCAAATGCATCGGTCGAACTGGTTACAACAGATGGATTTCTCTACCCCAATCAAACCCTGATTGAAGCAGGAATTTTAAATCGCAAGGGCTTTCCAGAAAGTTACAATATGGAGCTGCTCCTTGATTTCCTAGACACCATCAAAAATGGTCAGGATTATCAAATCCCTGTTTATTCGCATGAAATTTATGATATTGTCCCAAATGAAAAGCAAGAAATCAAGGCTGCTGACTTTGTTATTGTGGAAGGAATCAATGTTTTCCAAAATCCACAGAATGAACGGCTGTATATGACCGACTTTTTTGACTTTTCTATCTATGTAGATGCCGAAGTTGACAATATCGAATCTTGGTATTTGGATCGCTTTAAAAAAATGCTGTCTCTAGCTGAAAACGATCAAACCAACTACTATTATCGCTTCACAACCCAGTCCGATGAAGAAGTTATGGCTTTCGCGCAAAATATATGGAAAACAATTAATCTCGTCAATCTGCTGGACTACATCGAGCCCACTCGTAACCGAGCTGAGATTATTTTACACAAAGCAGAAAACCATGAAATTGATGAAATCTATCTAAAAAAATAATTTAGGCTTGTCAAATCAAAACTTTTCATATATAATTAGATAGTTAGTATTTTCAATGGAGGTGAATAACTTGGCAAACATTAAGTCAGCTATCAAACGCGCTGAATTGAACGTGAAACAAAACGAAAAAAACTCAGCTCAAAAATCAGCTATGCGTACTGCAATTAAAGCATTTGAAGCAAACCCGTCTGAAGAACTTTTCCGTGCTGCTAGCTCAGCTATCGATAAAGCAGAAACTAAAGGTTTGATCCACAAAAACAAAGCAAGCCGCGACAAAGCACGTCTTTCAGCTAAACTTGCTAAATAATGCGCCACGCATGCAAAGGGAGCTCTGAGGAGCTTTTTTTGTTGCACATTAAACAAAGGAGACTTCTAATGAAAATTGCTATCATTGGCTACTCGGGTTCAGGAAAATCAACCTTGGCCCAGCATTTAGGATCATACTACCAACTTCCCGTCCTTCATCTGGACACGATCCAGTTTAAAGTAAGTTGGCAGGCTCGCAGTCAGGACAAAGTTCGAGCTGATTTAGCAGATTTCCTCCAGCAAAATCAATCCTGGGTCATTGATGGCAACTACTCTTGGTGTTTTTATGAAAAGCGGATGAAAGAGGCTGACCAAATCATCTTTCTGAACTTTTCTCGCTGGAGCTGCCTCTATCGGGCTTTCAAACGCTATCTAAAATATCGCAATCAAACTAGAGAAAGCATGGCACCAGGCTGTTCTGAGAAGTTTGACTGGGAATTTATCCGCTGGATCCTTTGGGATGGCCGGACAAAAAGGACTAAAAATCGCTATCAAAAAGTTCGCCAGACTTTCCCTGAGAAATTCATCGAATTACAGAATCAAGTGCAATTAACAGAATATGTAAAAGCTTCACTTAGATAAGATCCAAGTGAAGCCTTTTCTTATTCTTCCTTTACAAAGATGAATTCTTTGTCATCCGATAGGTCAGCTCGAAAGGCAAAACCTGCAAAAGAGAGCTGTTTGATTTGCTCAAGTTTATCGACCTGCGCTTCCATCAAAGCAGTCAGAAACTGCCCACGCGCCTTTTTGGAAATGGTAGAATGACTTTTGAGTTTGCCAGCCTTTTCCTCTAAGAATTTAAAACGAAGCATTTTATCTCTGACTGATTTATCAAAAACTTCCTCAAATTCACTAGACAGCAAAGAAAGCAGCATATCTTCATCCGCTACTGCTTTTGTATAATCGTCCTGCCAAAATTTTTTCAGCGTTTGACCATTGGGCTTCAGCCCCACCAAAAAGTCCAGCCGATGAGGGGCAATCGGACTAAGGGCAGGAATGACCCCATATAGACTAGAAGTTAAAAGCAAATGCTCTTGAATATAGGATTTCTCCTCTTGTGTCCAATCTTTTCGCTTGATATTGCGATACATGAGCCCGTCAAATAAAAGCAAGGCTGGGTAAGTCTCCGCTTCATTCTTGCTCAAATTGTGAATTCTCTGATATTCTATTTCAGCCATTTGCGGACTGATTTTGTATAATTTTTCCAGCTCCTTGGCTGAGAATTGCAACAACTCTTCTATTATAGCTTGGCTTTTTAGCATCAACTGGGAGTGACCCAGCGAGCTCTGCTTTTCATTCATTTCTTTAGCAGTTGGGATTAAAATCTTCATACTTACTCTTTCTAACGTTGGACTGCGAGTCTGCATTCCTACTTTACTTTATTAATGATTATAGCAGATTTTATCAAACATGGATTTATTCTTGACTTTATTTTTTAAAAATGATATTATCTAGTTATCAAGACTAGATATAAGAGAGATTGAAATTTGGAAACAACAATTCTTTTTCCAAGATGGGATGAATTGCCTGATCTTGATCTATATTTGGACCAAGTCCTGCTCTATGTCAATAATGTCTGCAAGCCTGCTTTCACCGCTTCGGATAAGGGACTGACCGCATCAATGATCAATAACTATGTTAAACATGCCTATCTTGATAAACCCTTAAAGAAAAAATACAATCGCCAACAAGTTGCCCGTTTGATTGCCATTACAAGCTTAAAAACTGTTTTTTCTATTCAGGATATTGCAACTACTTTGGATATGCTGAATGCCCAAACCCAGTCTGAAAAGCTTTACAATGACTTTGTAGATTACATGAATGGACAGAAACTTGAAGTGACGCCAATCATTGCCAGTGCCTGTCAGACCGTCAAGCTCTACCAGCAAACCCTAGCCTTTATCCAAGTGCCCAAAAAGGAGGAAAATAACGATGAACTACGCGCTTAAACTCAGTAAAAAGCTCTCTTTTGGAGAGGAAATTGCCAATGCTGTTACCCATGCCGTCGGAGCTGTTTTGATGCTGATTCTCCTTCCGATTTCTGCCGTTTACAGCTATGAAGGGCATGGCCTAGTCTCTGCTATCGGTACTTCGATCTTTGTCATCAGCCTTTTCCTCATGTTTCTCTCCTCCACTATTTACCACTCCATGTCCTATGGCTCGACCCACAAATATATCCTGCGGATTATCGATCACTCCATGATCTACATTGCCATCGCGGGCAGCTATACTCCCGTCGTCCTTTCACTCATGAATGACTGGCGGGGCTATCTGATTATCGCGATTCAGTGGGGCACGACTATCTTCGGCATTCTCTACAAAATCTTTGCCAAGAAGGTCAATGAGAAATTCAGCCTGGCCCTTTATCTGATTATGGGTTGGCTGGTGATCTTTATCATCCCGCAAATTATCGGACAAACTGGACCAGTGTTTTGGGGACTGATGCTAGCAGGCGGTCTTTGTTACACAGTCGGCGCTGGTTTTTATGCTAAAAAGAAGCCCTACTTCCACATGATTTGGCATCTCTTCATCCTAGCTGCTTCTGCTCTCCAGTACTTGGCTATTGTTTATTTCATGTAGAAAGCTGCCAACAAGATAGTCTGACACTCAGCAGTCTAAAAGTAATCTGAGTTCACACTTCTTATAGGTAAATAAAAAGACGGTTCAAAAATAACCGTCTTTTTAAATGTATTATTATCAAATAAGTCCTTATAAGACTATAAACAGATTTTATTTATCTATAATAACCATTTCAAAACTTTAGATATTAGTGACGTTCGTGTCTTCCTTTATAACGTTTCTTAGTTAAACCTAAACTAGAAAGGAGTCCTACGCCTAGGAACCCTAGGCTAGAAACAGCTTCACCAGTATTTGGGAGTTTGTCTTTAGTCTCTTCTTTTTTGTCTTCGGTCGCTTTAGGCTTCACAGTTTCAGACTTCTTGCTTTGGTCTGGAGCTTTGCTGTTGTCAGCAGGTTTTTCACCTTCTGGCTGTTTTGCGGTGCCTTTATCCGCAGGTTTTTGGTTATCTGCTGGATTTTCGGCCTTGCCGTCACCTTTGCCGTTGTCGTCAGGTTTAGCTTGTCCACCCTTATTATCGTCGCCAGGTTGTGGCGCTGGTTTAGGGGCAGGCTGTGGTTCTGGCTCTGGCTTTAGTTGCGGAGTTGGGTCTGGCGTAGGATCCGGTTTTAGATCCGGAGTTGGAGTTGGATCCGGTTTTGGAGTTGGATAAAACTTCTCATAAAAGAAAGAAACCCCTGCATCTGGTTCCACCAACTTATTTGTATCAACAACAAATTCGTTGGCGTAGACTCTCTGGTCCACTCCATCAACGATGTAGTAGCCAGAATACTTATAACCCGGAACTTCTACAGGTCTATAAGTATAGACTCCTGCCGGGAGGTTTTCATGCTCTTCTGGAGGAACAATAGCTAGGCGGCTATGCTCATCCAGATGGTTAATTCCAACAGAGTAAGTTTGCTTCGCTGGAGTAACCGTTTCAACCGCTGAGACATTATCCCCAGCAACATCATCAGCAGTAACTGTTGCTGCTGAAGTAGTAGCCGCTAAAACAGCTACAGACAGTAGGGTGATTCCATATTTTGCAACTTTTTTCATTTGTTTTTCCTCCGTTTTTTGTTTTTGAAAGTCTAAACTTTTTCTCCCCAAATAACCTCTGCTACAAAGCATTTGGTAGATTCTAATGGACGAACGTCAAATAGAACGCTTAAAAACAAAAAATGCTAGCTTCAAAAAAGGCACAAAACCTTATGAAACCAGCATTCAGAAAATGAATTTTTCAATCTTTGAGAATTCTAACAAACGTTCGTCTGCTAGAATGTTTTGACAGTCTTATTCTACCATTTTATCTCATAAATGCAAGCACTTAGAGGGTATTTTTTGATTTTGTTTTTATGTTATTGCGCTTTAAGATATTATAAAGGGTGGCCGTGGATATGTTGGAAGTTTGAGAAATCTCTTTAGCCGTTAGATTTGACTGTTGATATAGCTGGATAACTTCTTTTTCCTTCGTTTTAGAAATTCCTTTATTGCCCAATTTAACACCTCGTTCCTTAGCTTTACGTAAACCGTCTTTGGTTCTGGAGCGTATAGCTTCTAGTTCCATCTCCGCGACGTATCCTAGAATAACAAGCAGTAATTTGCCAGTTAGCGAGTCTGTCGCAATATTTTCTTTCAGGCTGATTAATTGAATATCATGAATAGTTAGGTCGTCCAATATATTTACTAGAGTAAACATTTTTCTAGTTAGTCTATCCAACTTGTAAACGACTAACGAGACCTGTTTGTTGATTTGCTTAAATTCTTTAGCCAGTTTCAATGCTTTAAGTAACTGAACCCTGTTATCTTGAGATCCTGAATCTTTTTCGATAAAAAGTATATCACAAGACTTCAGAGCTTCTTTCTGAACTTCTAGGCCTAACTCTTGGCGGTTGTCTGTGGAGCTGACACGAGCATAGCCGATTTTGATTTCCCGTAGATCCTTGAATTTATTGATGTAGTATTTGGTCACGATTATCTCCTTGTTTAACTTAGCCTTGCCATTGTAGCAGAGGTAGGTTCAGTTTAACAAGAATTCTAGGGGAAAGAAAAAGTACAAATAAGAGTTTGATTTACTATTTTTTTAGAGATTTGTCAATAATTTATAGGACATTTTTTCGGTTGATTTGGATATTATTTCTCTTTAGAATACTGTAAATGGTGGCAGTAGAAATATTGAGGCGACTGGCAATCTTTCGCACAGATAATTCTTTTTGCAGGTATTCCTTGATTATTTGTTTTTCTTTGGTTCGAGATAGTCCCTTGTTGCCGAGTTTCACACCTTTTTCTTTAGCTTTGCGAAGTCCGTCTTTTGTGCGGTCTGAAATAGCCTGAAGTTCCCATTCCGCCACATATCCCAGCATTAAGCAAAAGAATTTACCAGTTAAAGAATCTGTCTCAATATTTTCATGAAGAGATTGAAGGCGAATACCATGATTGTTTAAATCTTCAATAATAGCGGAGAGGTGAAATATCTTTCTGGTAAAGACGCTAATCTTTGTATCATCATAAAAGGCCTAGAAACACGTTTTTTAGAAACGTTCTTCTAAGCCTTTTTGAGATAGTTATTTGAAATATGCCTTTACTCAGAATGTGTTTTGCCAGACCTCATATTTCTGATATTTTCTAAGCATCTCAGTACTTTTTAATAAAAACTGGCGATTTCCTTATCGAGTCGCCTCATGTAGTCTCGATAGGTCAGATAAGATATGAGGCCGGAAACAAGAATCAATACCGCCGAAAGGAAATAAAGGACTGTGAGAGGTAGGAAGTAGGAAATCATATAGAAAAGCCCTATCACAATGATAATTCCAAAAGTAAATAAGAGAGCCAACAGGGTTTTCCCCATACTGTTATCCCGATTCATCAGCTCGTTGACATTGGACCAGTTGGTCACCAAGTGTTTATAGTCTCGATGATAGCCCCAAGCACTCCATGCTAGACTAGCCATAAACCAAGTCAGCAGCATACCAAGAAATGTCACCAAATGGATATGAAATAGAAGACTGGTCACAAAAAGGAGAATCACTGGCAAAATGGATTGAATCGCAAAAAGATACCAGAATTTGAGACGAATATATTTTCTCAAATCAAAAGGCAAAACCTTCAGATAATCAAAATTTTCCCTCTCTAAGGATAAACCGATAGAGGTCAGATTATTCCCCCCTGAATTGAGCGTAGCGATAAACATAGATAGAAAGATAAGCGGGAGCAAATACCGTGGAATCAGAAAGGGACTAATATCCAAGCCTGCATTGATTGTCCCCATGACCATACTAAAAATAATGATATAGGGAATCAGTGCCGACATAAAGAGGGCCTGTAAAACGACTGAACCTTCACTCAGCAGCCGAAGATGATAGCGCCACACAAATTTCTTGAAATTTTTAGCCTCATCCATATTGATATCATGCACGCGCTCACGTTTTCCTCCTGCTGCACCCGTCATCAAAGCCGCTTCATAAAATTCCGGTATCACCTTGAACTTGACCAGTAAAAAGAGAAAGGCTGCTACGACGAGCCAAGCTAGAATTCCTAAAACCGCAGTCAAGCTGAAAGGATTAATAATAAAATCGTAAAAGGCTACAACTGGCGGGAAATAAGGTGTGGCCATTGTGTTGCTTGCGATGCTACGGCTATTCATCTGATTGATAAAGATATAAAGTCCTACCGAACCTAGGGAAACAAGCCCTAGAATCACATTGGATAGGATGGTTTTATACTTTCTAAAGAAGGCTGTCTTGGTGATAAAATGCACCAAAATCAAAATGACAAAGGTCAAAACCGAACTTAAAATCACAATCGAAATCAAGGCCATAGGAAGACCGACTAAAGGATTTCCACCTTGAAGACCTAGAACAATGAAATAGCTATACATGGGCAGAATCGCAATCAAGAGGGTCAGAACAACAGAGATGCTCTTTCCTACGATGATTTCTGATTCACTAAAGGCATAAGGCCGATAGGACTGCAAATCCTTGCTTTCATAAAAGACATTATAGAAAACGAGGAAACCCTGCGACATGGAAAACATGGCAAATATGGAAACCATATTAGCAAAAAGGCCCGGATTTCCTACCATGCGATTGAAAGCACTCATGATACCAAAGATGAATAGGTAGACCAGACCCAAAATCAGGTACATCCGAATAGCCTGCAGGGAAACATTGACCTTGACCGAGGGATTCTTTGCCTGCTTCTTGCGGTATTGTTGCAGCTGAGAAGTTTGGATAGCATAGAGGATATTGATATCAACTAATTTTTTAATCACTTTAAGGCGCATCTGGACTCACCTCTTCTCTGCGGCCTGCCAGACCTAGGTAAATGGCTTCGAGGGACTGTTCCGGATGTTGACCTTTCAATCCTTCAATCGTGCCATAGAATATTAGCTCTCCCTTTTTGAGGATGGCAATCTTATCGCATAGCTGTTCGGCCACTTCTAAAACGTGGGTTGAAAAAAGAACTGTATTACCTTTATCGGCATGCTCACGCATCATCTGTTTGAGATCAAAGGCTGCCTGAGGATCCAAGCCCGTCAAAGGCTCATCCAAGACCCAGATATCTGGATCAGACAAAAGGGCACCAATGACAAAGACCTTCTGCCGCATACCGTGTGAAAACGACTCAATCACTTCATAGCGATGGCCGGCAAAATCAAAAATAGCCAGCAACTCACCCAAACGAGCTTCTACTTCTGCCGTGGTCATATCGTAGGAAGTCGCCACTAGCTCCCAAAATTCATTGGCTGTCAGACGTAAGAAAAGATCAGGAGAATCGGCTACATAACCGATTTTTTTCTTGATTTCTAGACGATTACTGGATAGCTCCTTGCCGTCCACAAAAATTTGTCCTTGTGTCGGATTGATAACGCTGACCAAGGATTTAATGGTTGTTGACTTACCCGCTCCATTGTGACCGATGAGACCGACAATCTCACCGCTTTCCAAGGTCAGATTCAGGTGGTTAAGCGCCAGCTTGCCATCATAGTCTTTTGTTACATCTCTAAATTCAATCATGAGAAACTCCTTTACTATGTTTTGAGCTTATTATACTATCTTAAAACTTATTTGTCTTAAAATGAGCGAAAAAGTTCGGATTTTGCTTTAAAACAAGCCAGAACCATCCTTTAAACCTTGAAAGATTGAGTATTTTCCAGCAGATAGAGCAGGAAATTGGGAATGGTTTCCAGCATATCCTGCTCATAGACACGCTCAGTCAGCTGATGCAAGTCTTTCCCCCATGGACCAAGATTGATGCCGGGGATATGATTGGAAGCAATTTCTGAAAAATCAAGTTGGTAAAGATTCTCCGGTACAGGCATACTGGCAATCAGGTCTTGGTACTCAGTGGCAGGCTTCTCCAAGGCACAGTAACTAAGGTCACAGATTCCCATGAAGAATTCGTCCACTTGTAGTTGACAGCCAGCTTCCTTCTCCAGATAATCCCGATAAAGTTGAACGACCTTATCAATCACAATCGGACTGTCTGACAGACGGCGACAATTCATGGATGGATAGTAAGGTGGCGCAATCGCTAGGATCACCAAAGCTTCCTTACGGTCGTAGAAATCTAAAACTTTCTGGATATTTTGAATGCTGATTTCCTGATAGGATGCGCCTTCTTGCAAGGCTTTCTGTGCTTCCTCATAAATCTGCTGCAAAGTTTCTTCAAAACCGATTTTTTCTTGGCATTCTTGCAGTAATTCCTGATAGGTCAGCACGTGCGGTTTCGGTACAAGCTTGCTTTCTTCATAAACTTTCTGCAATTGACAGTAGTTTTGATAAAAGCCATCCACTGCTTCCTGACTGAGATTCTTTATGGTCGCCAGCAGCTCACTTGGACTCTTTTCTAGATAAAGGACGCTGAAATAACCTGCAGCACGCAGCACAGTTGACACATCGTAATTTTCCTTCAAATCACGCAGATAAGACCAAGATGGCAGGGGAGAGCGTTCGCCGTAGACCATGTCAGACAAAGCCGGATTAAGGTCAATTTTTTCAGCAACCTTGGCTAGCAAGGACAGGGCATTGATCCCCTTGAGCGGCTCTTTCATGTGAGAAAGGATACCCTGAGTCACGACAACTGGCATCAACTTGCCGACTGTTCCTATATGAAGCACCTTTTCCTCCGCTGACTGGCTCTCAAAAGGCTCAGAATCCACAGCCAGAAGGTAATGAAGTTGGAAGCGCTCCTTCAATTTAGCAAGCAGGGCCGTTGCTGCCCGCATGCCTTGGGAATAGGACTCCTCATCCCCGACAGACAGATAGAGCAAATTGACCTGACCAGACTGTCTTTGGCTGTATTCTTCCACCACACCTAACTGCAAGGCCAGAGCAGCCTTCATGTCACAAGAGCCCCGACCGAATTGCCATTTATCCGACGCAATATCCGCTAAAAGATCTGAATCTGAAGAAATGGAGGGTAATTTTTCTTTCAGGGCCTGATTATCAAAAGCCCAGTCTTTGAGACTGCCAAAATCCTCAATATCCACTGTATCATGATGATGAAAAAGAATTACGGTGTCAGCCGTGTCCTGCTTGACCAAAGCCCAATTGACACTGCGGTTATAAAAATCATTTGGAATCTGATAGCAGCCAAACTGTTCTGGATGCTCCTGAAAATAAGGAATCTCTCCTATCCGCTCCTGAAGAAAGGCTTCAATCTCCCGCTCAGAACCAGTATGGGTAAAACTTTCAATCGCCATACTTTGGTCAAAAATATCTTGAATATGATTTTTCATTCTTTCTACCCCTATATTGCCGGCACTCCTTACATCAAATCTAAGTGAAAGTCGAGTCCAGCTAAAAGACGATAAGGCAAAAGCAGCCAAACTTCACCTAATTATGAATTTCTGGCTGCTTTTAAATAGTGACTGTTAACGATGAGAATATTTCTTAGCAAGGCTGGACATACCTAGTGTGCTGAAAAGCAGAGCCAAGCCAAGATGGAGCATTCCTTTTGCTGGATTGCTACCTGTTTTAGGTAAGGCAGCTGGCGCTTGCTGAGCTTGATGACTTGCTAATTGCTGCACTTGGGCTGTCCCCCGATCATAGTGTCCTGCATAGCGAACCTTCAAGTCAACTGACGGGCTTTCCTTCTGCTCTTTCCTGTCAAAGATATATTCTGGAACTTCTATGATTTCTGGTGCAACTAATTTTTCACCAGTAATCTCAGGCAAGTTCGCATATTCGGTATCAAGAGCATTTGGTACATAGGTAGCCTTCTGCGAACGAGTCGCTTCCACAGTTGGCAACAGCGCACTGATGGAATCCGTCTTGAAAGTCACTGCATACTGACGCTTAATTGTGAGGTCGCTAGGGTCGTAAGTATTGAAAACCAGAGCCAGTTTATGGCCTTTTTTCACCGTATAAAGATTCGGCTGTAAATACATCGTATAATCGTGGAATTGGCCAACTTTTGGCTTAATGCTTTTTTCCGAGCTGGACGGTGTATAGCCTGATTCTGGATTAGCTAAGTTTAGCCAGCCTTTAGCAATCACCTTGTATTTGGTTTTGACGGTCGCAAAGTTTTTAATATCCAGATTGCTGAGATTGCTGCCCATCCAGAAGCCACCTGTCTGACTGTCATCGCTAGCAGCACCATTTCCGACCACATCAAATTCTTGGTCTGATACATCTACCAAGAGCGCATTGACCTGCAGATTTCTGCCGCTGCCCTTGGCCAGAGCTGCCTTGAAATGGACAGGAATATGGCCTTTGATGGTCAGATCCTCTTTGACATCTGTTACAAAGGTCAGATTCGCTTTGGAAGAAGCTTGACTGACTGTTTCATCTCGCTTGCTAGTGTCAATCCCTGCCCCCGCATAGTCACTAGAAATCGTTTCTTCCAAGCGTTTAGACTGGGCTGTCAGAATCATACGATTGCTACTTTTCCAGTTATCGTAACTGGTCCATTTATTCGGATCGTAGTTGTTTTGTGCCAAAACAGGAGGGAGTTTGCTGACATCGTTTTCGACATCATAGAGGTAATGGGAGAACCAAGTATTGAGCAAGTCATAGAAATCTTGCTTATTAGCTGTGATACCATAGCCTCTAGAAATAGCTGCTGGATTGACATGGTCTCCCTGATGGAGATAGAGTTTTACATTCTGGCCGGCTTTCTTCAAGGCATCGTACATAAGCTCGAACTGTTTGGTTTTGACATTATCATCATTTAAACCATGCACTAGCAGGGCACTGGTCTTTATCTTTTCTGGATGCAGGGTATAATCCCGTTCCCGCCAAACCTGACTGTAATTGCGGCCGTGGGCATTTTGGTCCTTATTTAGCTGATTGATATAGTCGGCGTACTTGTTCCAGATAGTAGCCCAATCATCCTGATCTAAAATCCGTGTGGAGACATAAAGTGAGAGCCAAGATAGGTCACTGTAAGGCGGATTAGTATAAGCTGTCCCCTGACTATTGAAATAATCATACCAGCTGGCAATTCCCGCAGCTGGAACGATGGTTTTCAAGCCTTCCACGCCAGTCGTTGCTACTCCGAAAGTTGTCGTACCGGCCCAAGATAGACCAGTCATGCCGACCTTGCCATTTGCCCAGTCAGCTTTGATTTCAATATTGCTGGTTCTGTCTGTATAGGCCTTGCGTTTGCCATTGACCCATTCGATAATATTCTTAAATGCTTCAATTTCCAAATCAGAGCCAGTTGTATTAAAGCCTTCTGAACCTTTGGTTCCCAGACCAGCACTGGAAATAAAGGCATAGCCCCGCACTAGGAAATAATCATACCAGTTCAAATCTTCGTAGTCATAAATCCCTTCATAAGGACTATAGTAATACCAATCTGATGCCTTGGCTTTTTTAGCTGCATCCACGCTGCTCATACTAGAAGTAGGCTGGCGCTTAGCAGGACGATTGCGCAGACTCTTCATATCATAAGAACCATTAGTCGGCAAATTGAGACTTTCCAAGGTCACATATTTTTCATCCAAAGTTCCTGCAACATAAGGCCGAGCTTCCAAAATCGTTGAAGCTTTAAAATCACCTTTAGCTGCTGCCTTGGGAAGCTGCACAATTGCCTTGACTAAATCCCGCTTGCCATCTCCATCCGTATCATGATCCGTCTCGACATAGACAGGAAAACGGACGATATCGCTTTTCTCATAAGAATAGTCATGGTCTTCCTTTTCCCCGCTGCTATATGGGAAAATCGGCTGTGCCCGACCGTTCAAAAAGAGCGGTGCTTTCTTTTCGGCACGATAAGCATCATGTAACCGCTTGGCAACTGCATACATAGACTGCAGATTGCTTCCCTGCACGCTGGCTGTCAGGTCTGCTTCTTTTTCAATCATTCCCAGACTCTTGGCCAGATTCACTCTATCCTGAGCACTGCTGCCCAGTTGAGACTGACTGACTGCTGCCCAGTTTAACAACTCGTCTACTGCTTCTTGCAAGGTCAGTTCCTTATCAGCTAAAGCGGGATTTGAAAGGCTACCGGTATAAGCGGACAAATCTTGCCCTTTTGCAACAGTTGATACAGCGGAAGGTGCTAAGCTGACTTCTTGAGCCAAAGCTAAAGGTGCCTGAGCCTGTGACGAACTCGCTGTTACAGGACTTGCAACTAGTTTTTCACTTGAAATAACTGCTTCTTCTTGTTTTTCTGGCGCTGAACTCTCAGACGAAGCCTGACTTTGAACCTCTACAATCGCCGGCTGCTGAACTGAGGAAGTAGGCTCAGAAGAGACAGGTGTAGCTGCCTCTGTACTAATATTTTCCGTCCGCTCACTGGTAACCTGAGCCACCTCATCCGCCTGGACAGCCTGTGACAATACCAAAGGTGCAAGCAGTAAGCTTGGCAGGAGCAATGTGACTAGTCTTCTCTTTTTCATAAAGACTCCTTTTCTTTACATAAAATCTATTAGATAAGTCCATTATACTCTGTAAGCGCTTTAAATTCAATATAACATTCCTTTTATCTACGGAAAAAGTAAGAAAAGTAAAAAATTATTTACGCAAACGTTTGCGTAATCATTCTTCTTTTGGTAAAATAGACCCATCACTAAGAATGTGAGGTATCTAGTATGGAAAATCAAACATTAATGCAATATTTTGAATGGTACTTACCAAATGATGGACAGCATTGGAATCGCTTGGCGGAGGATGCTCCGAACCTAGCATCAAAAGGCATTCGCAAAGTTTGGATGCCGCCAGCTTTTAAGGCAACGAGTTCAAATGATGTTGGCTATGGAGTTTATGACCTCTTCGACTTGGGTGAGTTTGACCAAAAAGGAACCATCCG
This sequence comes from Streptococcus sinensis, assembly GCF_000767835.1. Taxonomy (GTDB): domain Bacteria; phylum Bacillota; class Bacilli; order Lactobacillales; family Streptococcaceae; genus Streptococcus; species Streptococcus sinensis. Next base: position 52,958 of record NZ_JPEN01000074.1, read on the forward strand.
AACAAAATATGGTTTTAAGAAAGACTACCTAAAAGCTATCCAGACTTTGAAAGCCAACGGTATTGAACCCATGGCTGATGTGGTACTTAATCACAAGGCAGCAGCAGACTGCAAAGAGCGCTTTACCGTCGTTGAAGTGGATCCTAACGACCGAACAAAGGTCTTGTCAGAACCTTTCGAAATCAAAGGCTGGACTAAATTCACCTTCCCAGGTCGCAATAAAGCCTACAATGATTTTGAATGGCATTGGTATCACTTCACCGGTACGGACTACGATGCCAAAAACAATAAGTCTGGCATTTACCTCATCCAAGGAGACAATAAAGGCTGGGCGGATGATGAGCTGGTGGACAATGAAAACGGCAACTATGACTATCTCATGTACGCCGATATTGACTTCAAACATCCAGAGGTCATTCAAAATCTCTATGACTGGGCTCACTGGTTTATCGAAACAACTGGAGTCCAAGGTTTTCGTTTGGATGCTGTCAAGCACATTGACTCCTTCTTTATGAAGAATTTCATCCGTGATATTACTGAAAAATATGGCGATGATTTCTATGTCTTTGGAGAATTTTGGAATGGCGATGAGACAGCCAATAACGACTATCTAGAAAGTATTGACTATCGCTTTGACCTTGTCGATGTCAAGCTCCACCATAATTTCTTTGATGCCAGCAGAGCTGGAGCAGACTATGACTTACGGACCATTTTTGACCATACTCTGGCAAAAAATCATCCTGAGTCAGCCGTGACCTTCGTGGACAATCACGATACTCAGCGGGGACAGGCTTTGGAGTCCACTGTCGAAGAATGGTTCAAGCCAGCAGCCTATGCTCTCATCCTTCTACGAGAAGCTGGACTTCCTTGTGTCTTTTACGGAGACTACTATGGCATTGAGGGCCAGTTTGCTCAGGAGAGTTTTCAGGATGTGCTGGACAAGCTTTTGGATGTCCGCCTCAACCTAGCTTATGGCGAGCAGACTGACTACTTTGACGATGCTAACTGTATCGGCTGGACTCGTCAAGGAAAGGACGGGGGTCAGCCAATCGCTGTTATTGTCAGCAATGACCAAGCCAGCAGCAAGCGTATGTTGGTCGGTTCAGAATGGGCCGGCAGAGAATTCAGAGATTCTCTGGACAAGAGCTCTCAAATCGTGACCATTGACGACGAAGGTTGGGGAGAATTTCCAGTGGAAGAAAAGTCAGTCAGTGTCTGGTCTGTCGAATAAAAATGCAAGGCTTATTCCCTTGCATTTTTATGTGAATAGTTTACTCAAATGATATTGTTTACGATATAAGTGTGATAGTCAATTTTTTTACTTAATTTGGCCCCATCTCAAAGAAAATCTAAACATATCATTATCAATCATTATTTGATTGTCTTTAAAAATTACTACTGGTTCTTTGGGATAAATATTCTCAGCTATTTCACTAATATTTTTCAATGTATTAGTAATTTGATTATTTTGTATCGATTTATCTTCAGCAAGAGACTTTCTTACTTCTTCTACAAAATCTGTATAAGCAATTTTATCATGATGGCAAAGTTTCGATAAAACTTTGATTAGAATAGTATATATATCAGCATCCGTCCCGTCTTTCAAAGAATAAAGATTCCTCCTCTTACCTTTGGTAGGTTTTCCCTCTCGTAATTTTCTTACAGTCTCATCTTCTCCAGTATTTATCGATTTATAGATTTTTTCGACTTCATTCTTATCATACTCAAAAGAAATTTTTTCTTTACTACGCTCTTTTATACCTTTCGTTAAACAATATTGAGCGCATATTTTTTGCATTAAAAAAGGATTTTTAAAACTATTTTCCACAAACGAGATCAAAAGTTCCTCGCTAATTTCTGCATTCAATTCTTTGAATCCTTTACTCGCAATATATCCTAACTCCTCATTACTCCACGCAGGAACCTCTACATACTGTACTCGCCCCTTCATATCTGTTTCAACTTCAATTGGCTGATTTTGTCTCATAGGTATAAGAATTAATATGACATGCAAACCACGACTAATCGGTTCTTTCAACCTATGAATAATATCCTTTTGTTGTTGAGGATTTATATAATGAAAATCATCGAATATTAGTTTTATTTTGTTTGTAATTAAATACTCGATAGCTAATTGAAATAAATCTGAAGATGCCGTATACTTTACTTCTGTACCATTCTGTTTAGATACACCACCTTTCAGTGACCCTTTAGCTTGTAAAAATTTTAAAAAAGGAATTGATTCAAGACTTGTTCCAACTTCAACTTCTGAATCAAAAGAAGAGTTAGTGTAGCTGGTCCGAGTCTTAACAGGTCTTTCAATACCTAATTTTTCATGAATTACTTCTTCAATAGATTTATCTTTCAAGTCTTGTTCTTGGATAAAAATCACTTCATTACTAGGAAACTTTCGATTCACTAATACTGTTTTTCCTAATTTACTTTTCCCAGCAACGACTCCTAGTTGACCATCAAAGTACACTAATTGTTCAAGCTGTTCTTCAAGTCCAATACCTAATCTATCATTATAAGTTACATCAGGTTGTGAACCCGGTGTAAAAATATTTTTCAATTCAATTTTTTTATTCATATTTTTAATCCTTTCTCACTCCACCAACCCACTTCTCAGATAAGCATCCACCATGCGCTCAGTTGCCACGACCGAGTCAATATGGGTACGCTCATAAGAGTGGCTGGATTCGATGCCAGCGCCTAGCAGGGCATGCTTGACTTCTGCTCCTGCACTCATGGCTGCAGAGGCATCCGACCCGTAAAATGGATAGATGTCCAGTTTGTAAGGAATATCCTGCTTCTTAGCCAAGTTTACCAAATGCTGGCGGAAACCATAGTGATAAGGTCCTGAAGCATCCTTAACACAGATGGAAACCGTGTACTCATCTGTTTGCTGATCGTCACCCATAGCCCCCATATCAACTGCCAAATACTCCACCGCTTGCTCTGGCAGGCTGGAATTAGCTCCATGACCAACCTCTTCAAAGACACTGAAGGCAAAATGAGTCGTCACTGGCAGCTGAATATTTTCCTCTTTGTAGACGCGCAGAAGATTGAGCAAAATAGCTGCGCTGACCTTGTCGTCGAGAAAACGGGACTTGATAAAACCTGACTCAGTAACTGTTGTTCGCGGATCAAAGGAAATAAAATCGCCGACTTCGATTCCCAAATCCCGCGTTTCTTTCTCACTCGTCACCTTTTCGTCCAAACGCACTTCCATATTGTCTTGAGTCCGCTCCACCGTCCCAGCATCCTTATAGACATGACAGGAAGTCTGGTGAACTAAGATAGTCCCGCTGATAGTCTTGCCACTGCTGGCCACATGGACTAGACAGTTTTCTCCTTCAATCATATTCCAAGGGAAACCGCCAATCCGATCCAGTTTGAGACGACCATCTGGCTTGACTGCACGCACGATAGCTCCCAGAGTATCCACATGGGCAGTCACGACCCGATGTTGGACATCATTTTCTCCCTTAACCACAACATGGACACCGCCTTTATTGGTACGGACAGGCTCATAGCCCATTTCTTCCAGCGTTTTTACCAAATAGTCTGCCACCTCAGCCGTAAAGCCTGTTGGGGAAGGGATAGCCGTTAATTCTTGTAAATATTGAACAGTTTGATTCATCATTTTCTCCTCATACTTTTCCATCATTATAGCATAAAAAAGGCTTTCATACAGGTTTTTCCTGCATAAAAGCGAGATGAGGTTTCTTATTCAGCTAGCATGACTTCTTTAAGACTCAATCGTCTAATAGCTCGGAAATAATAAGCGACAAGAAATTCATAAACCATTACAAAAGCTAAAAAAGAAAGGAAGCAAAGCTGCATATCAAATGAGTAATCAGGCACGCCTTGAACATCTTTTACGATGACTTTAAGCAATAATTTCATGATTCCGTATTGATAAGCTGTTCCTAAGACAAAGCCTAGATAAGCCACTACTCGATATCTGGCTAGAATAACTTGATAACATTCCTTTTGACTGTAACCAAAGGCCTTCATCAGAGCTAGACTGGCTTTGTTTTCTTGAACAACCGTTCCTAAACAAAGCAGCAAAACTGAAAGTGACAACACAAGCCCTATGCCCATCATCATAGCTTGAATACTGCCATCAATAAACTCTTTCATTCCAAAGGAAAGCTGCATCATAGCTGCAAAGGAAAAAGCTGCAAAAATGACAAAAAAAATCAGAAGTTTCCGTTGATAAAAATGAACTGCACTCAGCTCTTTCAAAAATGGTCGGTCAGATTTTACCTTGTGACGCTTATGCTTGACCCGCGTAAATTCTAGTCTCCTCAGCAAATAGAGACTCGGTTGCTTTAGTTTAATAGCAGCGTAGCCAATCCCTAATAGAGCAAAAATAAGGGTCGGCAAGACAACTAAAGCCCCCAGCAATTCCCAATGAAAATGAATGTTAATAAGAGGCAGCAGAGATTTTTGATTTCGCAAATCATAAAAATCCTGCATAAAGAAGAATGAAGCTCCGAAACCAAGGAACGTTCCTAGAAAAACCGAAAAGCTAAAGACCCAGAAATGCTTGGCCAATTCGAAATTTTGGTAGCCTAAAGCTTTGAGAATTCCTAGCTCCTCTTTATGACTATCAATAAACTGCTTGATATAAAAGAATAAAAGCAAAACTGCTAAGAAAGAGAGAACACCTCCACTCACCAAGGAAACAAATTTAGCAATGAGGACTTGAGCATCGTAGTAGGCCTTAGCAGGTTGAGATAACTTCTCAATATTGATTGCTTGAAGATCAATATAAAAATTAACAAATAAAGTAGAAACTAACACCGCACAAAAACTGATTATTGATACAACAAACAGCTTGCGTAAATCCTTAATACCGATTACCATAGCCTACCATCCAATCTCTTCTACGTTTTTTGGCTCTTCATTAACCAAAATCTCTTGGATTTTTCCGCTGTTTATCTTGACAACTGTCTTAGCTAGCTGAGCGATATGCTCATTATGAGTAACCATTACAAGAGTAAATCCGAGATCTTCTTTCATTTGAGCAACGTAGGAAAGAATCTGACGACCAGTCGCTTCATCTAAAGCTCCTGTTGGTTCATCAAGAAAAAGCACTTTAGGCTTCTTCGCTAAGGCTCTGGCAATAGCCACGCGCTGCTGCTCTCCTCCTGATAATTCACTAGGATATTGGTGAAGTTTGTCCCTAAGCCCCATTGCTTCAAGAACTGGCAGGTAATCTTGATTATTTGCTAGGTGGGCTCCCATTTTAACATTCTGCTCTACTGTCAGCTCTTGCAATAGATAATATTGTTGGAAAATGAAGGCAACCTGTTCCTTACGAAACTTTGTCAGCTGGCTTTCGCTCAAAGAGGCAATATTTTCTCCATCATATAGAACCTCGCCCTGATCTGGCTTTTCTAAGCCTGAAAGAATATTGAGTAAGGTTGATTTACCTGATCCAGAAGCTCCCAAAATAACCAAATAATCTTGGTCTGCAATCTGTAAATCAATACCTTTTAAAATTTCATTGGTGCCATAAGACTTTCTAACTCCCTTTAGTTCAATCATGATTTCCTCCCAATAATTCTTTTATAAAAGCTGTAAATACTTGTGTCAGCATAGGCAGCAGTTCTGCTGATGAAAATCGATAGATTCCTGCAGCAGTCATACTGGCAATTCCGTGTGAGTAAATAAATAGATGTTGGTAGAGCTGCTCTGACAGCTGTCTTGAGAGTCCATATTCCTCTTGAATAGACCGAATCATTTGTTCATAGCTGTAATCTTTGATTGGCAAAAAGTCAGCAAACTTATCGATGCGACGCTCAGGCTCATTCATAAAAATTAACTGAAAAAGCTGGGGCTCCTCAGCTGCAAATCGGATATAAGCAATCCCAACAGCACGAAAGGCTTTTTCTTCCTGTAATGCGATTTCAACTTGTTTGACAAAGGTCTTCTCAGCAGCAATGACGATCGCTTTGCTCAACTCTTCCATGTTATCAAAGAGACCAAAAATGACCTTAGGGGAAGACTTCAATCTGGCAGCAACAGCGCGTGCCGTGACAGCCGACCTTCCCTCTTCTCGAACAAGATCTAGACAAGCTTCAATGATTTCTTCTTTAGTGAATTTATTTTTTGGAGGCATTGATATCTCTTTCTAATACAAACGTTGCGCAACAGTTGTTTCTTTATATAATTTAATCATAATTTGATTCAAAAAGCAAGAAAAAACCAGCTTTTCTAGCTGGTTCGTCAGTTTATCCTCTGTCATCATAGCCATTGGGATGACTGGAATGCCATTTCCAAGCGGTCTCGATGATAGTTTCGATGTTGTCAAATTTCGGCTGCCAACCCAGAACATTTCTTGCTTTCTCAGAGGAAGCAATCAGCGTATCTGGATCCCCTGGGCGCCGCTCTGCTATTTCCAAAGGAATAGGATGGCCGGTCACCTTGCGGGCTGCTTCTACAATCTGCAGGTTGGAAAAACCAGTCGAAGAGCCAAGGTTAAAAGCATCTGATGGTTGACCAGTACGCAGGTACTCAACAGCCAGAATATGGGCGTCAGCCAAGTCGAAAGGATGGACATAATCGCGGACATTAGTTCCGTCTGGAGTGTCATAGTCGTCGCCAAAGACGGCAATCTTCTCGCGTTTGCCCTGAGCTACCTGAAGCACAATGGGCAGGAGATGGGTTTCAGGACCGTGATCCTCGCCAATCGAGCCATCAGGCTTGGCACCAGCCACATTGAAATAACGCAGGGCTACAAACTTGATGCCATAGGCCTGGTCAGCCCAGCGCATAATGGTCTCCATCATGAGTTTGCTCTCACCATAAGGATTGATAGGCTTTTGCGGAGTCGTTTCCAGAATCGGAACTTCTTCAGGAATGCCATAAGTCGCCGCTGTCGAAGAAAAGACAATGTTTTTAACGCTGCATTCCTGCATGACTTCCAAGAGAGAAACCATGCCAGCTGTGTTATTGTCAAAATACTTGAGCGGATCCACCATAGACTCCGCCACCAGTGAAAAAGCAGCAAAGTGAATGACTGCATCGATGGATGGATGTTTGGCAAAAACGCCACGCATAAAGTCCTTATCCGCCAAATCCCCCTCATAAAAGACTGCTTTCGGATGGACGGCTGCCCGATGACCAGTCACCAAATTATCAACGACGACTACTTCTTCCTTGCCTGCCGCTACCAGACGGTCTACCATGTGCGAGCCGATATAACCAGCTCCGCCTAATACTAAAATTACCATGTTTCTCCCTTTCTCATCTTGATTTATACTTTAACTATTTTATCAAAAATAAGGACGAATGAAAACTCTTGCTGCCATTATTCTTCTTCCAAACCAACAGATCGGACAAAGCGCATGAAAGCTTCTTGCCCCTCCTCCGTTCGCTTGTAAACTCCTGCATCTTCCAGTACTCGGCTGAAAATTTGTCCAACCGAGGCCTGAACCACTCCTTCCACCGTCTCAGCGTTAACATCTGGATTCTGGTCTTTGAGTTGATTGGCCCACTCCTGATGATAGGCAGCAACCTGACAGTCTTCTCCCAGCAAGAAAAGTTCCACCTGCTTGAGTTCTTCCTTGAGCCGAGGCGGAAGAATAGCCAGTCCCATCACCTCAATCAGACCGATATTTTCTTTCTTAATATGCTGCACATCTGCATGAGGGTGATAAATGCCGTCTGGATGTTCTGGGGAAGTTTGATTGTCCCGCAAGACCAAGTCTAGCTCAAAACATCTATCTTTTCTGCGCGCAATCGGTGTGATGGTATGGTGCGGCTCACCCTCAGACTCTGCCAACACCTGCACACTTGGGTCAGAATAAACCCGCCAAACTTGCAAGATTTTGTTAGCCAATTCAATCAACCGTTCCTTCTTCTCAGACCTCAGACGAATGACGGACATGGGCCACTTGACAATGCCTGCCTCTACCTCATCAAATCCGCTAAAAGTAAAGCTGCAATCCAGCTCTGCTATTTCCATAGGGAAGGTATGACGTCCGCCCTGATAGTGGTCGTGGGTCAAGATAGAGCCACCAACAATCGGCAAGTCGGCGTTTGAGCCAGCAAAATAGCCCGGAAAGGTCTCGACGATGTCCAGTAGGCGCTCAAAAGTCAGCCGGCTGATGGCCATAGGAAGGTGCTGGCTGTGCAGAAAGATGCAATGCTCATTAAAGTAGGCATAGGGCGAATACTGGAAGCCCCAATCCTGTCCAGTCAAGTCAAAGCGAATAATCCGATGGTTGGCTCTGGCTGGGTGATCCAAGCGGCCTTGGTAGCCTTCATTTTCCATGCAAAGCTGGCAGGCTGGATAATGGCTGTTCTTAGCCATTTTAGCTGCCGCAATTTCCTTGGGATCCTTTTCTGGCTTAGAGAGATTTATGGTGATTTCCAAATCTCCATAGTCCGTCGAAGTCTTAAAAGCAATATTTTTAGAAATGGCCTTGACTTTGATGTAGTCATTCTTTTGACTAAGCTGGTAAAAATCAGCTACAGCCTGCTCGGGATTGGATGCATAAGTCGTCCAGAAGTCCCGATTGAGCTGGCTAGGGACTGGTGTGATGAAGTTCATGAGCACAGCTCCTAGTATATCCTGCTCAGCCAGGGTATCACCAATCTTCCCATTCTTAACAGCTACAGCTACCAAGTCATCCTTCAGGTCAATTAGCTGCACAGCCTCAGTCTCCTGCTCTGCCACTGTCTCTCCGACCAGAGCTATGACTCGATTTCGCAGATAAATGGTATCCATTTCCTCAAAAGTGCTATTGTCAATCACTGCTGATACAAATGCATCCAGTAACTTCTTGGACATAGATTTTCCTTTCTCTTGCTAGTAAAGGGCTGGCATTACTGTCAGCCCATGTTCCTTTTCTGTGATTTAGTCTAGTACTCGGCTTCCGCCAGCTACTTCTGCGATGTAAAAGCTAGGGGCATAGCCGACAACTTCTTGATACTTGTGATCGACATTTTCTTTGAAAGCAGCAACCGCACCTTTTTGAACTAAAGCAATGGCGCAGCCACCAAAGCCAGCTCCAGTCATACGAGCCCCCAGAACACCTTCTTGCTCCCAGGCCGTATGAACCAAGGTGTCCAGCTCTAAACCAGTCACTTTATAGTCATGCTCCAATGATACATGGGAGGCATTCATGAGACGGCCAAATTTTTCAAGATCGCCTGCTTGCAAAGCTGCCCGCGCTTGCAAAGTGCGTTGATTTTCCAAGACGGCATGGCGAGCCCGTTTGAGACGATTTTCGTCCTCTATCAGATAGCTATACTCGTCAAAGGCCCACTCATCCAACTCACCCAAGGTTGCGATAGACAGCTTGCGGTTCAGTTCTTCAACAGCTTTTTCACACTCAGCACGGCGTTCATTGTACTTAGAATCCGCCAACTCACGTCGCTTATTGGTATTCATAATCACTACAACATTATCCTGGAGATCAAGCGGTACCAAATTATACTCAAGAGTATTTGTATCTAAGTAAATAGCCCGCTGGTCAGCACCCATTCCGATAGCGAACTGATCCATGATACCAGAATTAACCCCGATAAATTCATTCTCAGTTAATTTACCGATTTTCACTAGGTCCAAACGTTCCAAGTTCAAATCAAAAAGTTTCTCAGCAATGACACCCGTCAAAAGCTCTAGAGATGCAGAAGAAGACAAGCCCGATCCGTTGGGAATATTTCCATAAACATAGATATCCATTCCTCGGTCAATCTTATGACCCGCCTCCTGCAGAAAATGCAGAACTCCTTTCGGATAGTTGGTCCAGTTATGCTCAGGTTCAAAGTGCAGGTTTTCCAGCGACACTTCAATAATCCCTTTTTCTTCAAAGTTCCCTGAGAAGAATCGTAAGAGTTGATCGTCCCGCTTGCGAGCCGCTCCATAAGTTCCTAGAGAAATTGCTGCAGGAAAGACATGGCCGCCATTGTAGTCAGTGTGTTCCCCAATCAGATTGATCCGACCGGGTGAAAAGAAAGTATGGTCTGCTTCTACTCCAAAAACCTTAGCAAAATCTGCTCGAACTTGCTCCGCTGAAAGTACGTTTGACATAAACTAAACTCCTTTAAAATTGATTTTCGATTTTGTAACCGTTTTCTTTATTATACCTGTTTTTGAGTAAAACTTCAATAAATTTAGTAAATTTTTACTTAATAAATCAATTAGCTAATATTTACTAAATTCCTCTTTGTTATTTACTTGTTTTTGAGGTATAATAGCCCATATAAGACAAATAGGAGCAAAAAATGGCTACGATTAAGGATATTGCCCAGGCTGCTGGGGTCTCTCCCGCTACGGTCTCTCGCGTACTCAACTACGACCCTGCCATGTCGGTCAGTGATCGCACTCGAAAAAAGATTTTTGACATTGCTGAGCAGCTAAACTATAAAAAATCAAGAAAAACTAAGCCAAACAGGACTCAAGCCTACCGTATCGGGCTTATCGAATGGTACACCGAGCAGGAGGAACTCGATGACCTCTACTACTACTCTATTCGCTTGGGCATTGAAAAAAAAGCTCAAGAATTGGGTTATGAGATTCTCAGAGTGTTTCAAAACGATTCTCTTGAGCTATTGAAAGACATTGATGGCTTGATTGCCATCGGCAAATTCAGCCCAGTTCAAATTCAGCAGCTGGAGCAGTACAGCAACCACTTAGTTTTTGTCGACAGTGATACGCTCAATGCAGGCCACAGCTGTGTGACGGTTGATTTTGAGAATGCTGTACAGAAGGTCCTTCAGCACTTCATATCTTCTGGTTTTGAGCAGATTGGCATGATTGCCGGACAAGAAAAAACCTCTGATCAAACTAGCATCATCAGTGACCCTCGTCTGGCGAGCTTTCAGCGGTATCTATCTGACAAAGGAATCTTTCAACCTGACTTTGTTAAAGTGGGCAATTTTTCCTCGGAGTCAGGCTATCAGATGATGACAGAGCTCATCAATGAGCACAAAGACCAGCTGCCACCCGCCTTCTTCATCTCTAGCGATGCTTTGGCTATCGGTGCCTTAAGGGCTCTGCAAGAACACGGAATCCAGGTTCCCCAAGATGTCAGCATTATTTCATTTAATGATACCTCTATTGCTAAGTACATCTATCCCAGTCTCAGTACGGTCACCGTTTTTACAGAAGAAATGGGTAAACAGGCCCTGCATATTCTGGATCAAAGTTTAGCATCCGAAGATGATGTCATTCCCTATATGGTCAAACTTTCTACCAAGCTGACCATTCGAGAAAGCAGTATTTAACAGAGAAAGAACGAATGAAAACCTACGAAAAATTGTTTACCATTCTCAGCCAAGCTGACGATTATGTTAACGGAGAAAGCCTGGCTCAGACATTAGGCATTTCCAGAACCTCCATTTGGAAGGCCATTCAGCGCTTGGAAAAGGAAGGGGTGCAAATTGATTCCATTAAAAATCGTGGCTATAAGCTTAAAACAGGAGATTTACTGATTCCAGACCTGATTGAGCAAGAGGCACCTATCAAGATTTCCTTCAACCCCAACTGCCAATCTACCCAGATGGATGCAAAAGCAGGTATGGAAGCGGGTGGCGAGGCAAATACCCTCTATCTGGCTGCTGCTCAATCAGCCGGCCGCGGCCGCTTCGGACGATCCTTTTTCTGTCCCAATCAAGGTGGCTTTTATATGTCCCTCCATCTCAAGCCCAACCTGCCATTTGAGCAAATCCCTTCCTATACCATTCTGACAGCAGGAGCTATTTATAAGGCAGTCAAAAATCTGAGCCTCATGGATGTGGACATCAAGTGGGTTAATGATATCTACTACAAAAATAAGAAAATTGCTGGCATTTTGACCGAGGCCACTACTTCAATTGAAACTGGCCTCGTCACAGATGTCATTATCGGAGTTGGTTTTAATTTTTGCATTAGTGACTTCCCCAAGGAACTGCAAAATAAGGCTGGATCGCTCTTTAGCGCCCCAGCTCCCATCACCAGAAATGAATTGATTGCAGAAATTTGGGCCTGCTTCTTCGAAAGTGACCCAGAGGAGCTCATTTACCTTTACAAGAAGCAATCCCTAGTCCTTGGTCGACAAGTGAGCTTCCATCAAAACAATCAAACCTATAAGGGGATCGCCCGTGACGTCTCTGACAGCGGGCAACTCCTAGTCCAGTTGGAGAACGGACAGGAAATCTGGCTCAACAGCGGGGAAGTTTCCCTCATCAGCTGGTAAAGGTAAAATGGAAGCAACTGCTTAGCTAGCACCTTTCAGAAGATAAGAAAAATGGCTCCTTGTCACCTACTGTGGTGACAAGGAGCCATTTATTTCACTTTGAACATTTACTTATTCTTCAAATGTTTATCAATTTCATCCACAATCCGCCCCATGACATAGCTAATTTGCAGATTGCGCCCAATCAGAAAGGCCCAGAAAATAGCCATCAGGTAATGTTCAGACATGATTGCTTCGTTAAAAAAATAAGTTTCTAGGGCTGTAAAAGCCGCCATTACAATAAATTGTCGTCTATTCATAATTCTATTATAGCATGAAAAACAGCAAAAATCTAAATTCAGTCATCCTGTACAGTGATTTTCTCTGCTAAGAAATCAAATCCCTCAGGAATCCAGCTTTCTTCCTGCTTTTCAGCTGCTTCTGCTTTATTGCTACGACTTCTAGCTGAAAATTCTGCCCGTATCTGAGTCCAATCTTCCAGAGAAATGGCCAGAATATCTGGTGAAAACCCAGCAGCATTGCTGAGCAGATTCCCAAACACGGTATTGAGATTTTCTCTTTTCATGGTCTGCTCAGCATTAAAATTAGATTCAAAAGCCAAAATAGCATGGTTTTCGTTGGCCGCTACCGGCTGCGAACCAATGAGCAAAGCCTTGTCCGCGCCTGCCAGACTCTCGATAATTTCTCCCCAAGCATTTTGCAGCTTGGTCAAATTACCACGAGCCAATTCAGGATTTTCCACCGCTTCTTCCAAGATGGCATTGACCTTATTACGATCCACCCGATAAGTCTTGGATTTCTGAGGTCGTACTTCTGCTCTTTTAACTGCTGGAGCTGGCTGACTGCCGACATTGGCTAATTGCTGCTTGAGCTGCTGGATTTCCTGCTTGAGATTAGTCAACTCTTCTGCCAAGTTGTCAGGAATCTCATCCAAGCCTGTTTTTTCCTCGGCCAGGCGAATGGTCATCATCTCTGTATAAATCTTAGGCTGCAAGCTATTCTTGATGTCTACCAGACTCTTGGTCGCCATCTCAATCATGGCAAAGAGAGCATCCTGCGGTGTCTTGAGATTTTCCAGAAAAAGCTCGCTGGCATGAGTATTCTCCCCGCCAGTTTTGACAATGAGCAAATCACGCAGATATTGCAGGAGGTCCGTCACGAAGCGAGCCATGTTTTTGCCACTGTCAAAAATCAGATTGAGATTATCCAAGGCTGCAACTGCATCATGAGCAATCAAGGCTGCCACATAGGCATCCAAGGCTCCCAAGCTGATAGAGCCTGTGATTTCCTCAGCAATGTCCGTAGTCAAACGATTTTCCTGAGTCAAGCTAAGAGCCTGATCAAGAATAGAAAGGGCATCTCGCATACCGCCTTCAGCTCGACGGGCAATAATCTGCACACCTTCCTGCTCAAAATCAATCCCTTCCTGCTCCAAAATCCACTCAATATGACCAATAATGTCCTGCGTCTTGATAGACTTAAACTCAAAACGCTGGACGCGGGAAAGAATAGTCGCTGGAATCTTATGCAGTTCTGTCGTCGCTAGGATAAAGACCACATTTTCTGTCGGTTCTTCCAAGGTCTTTAGCAAGGCGTTAAAAGCCCCTGTCGAGAGCATGTGCACCTCATCAATGATATAGACCTTGTGCTTGGCGAAACTAGGTGCATAGGTAGACTTGTCTCGAATATCACGAATCTCATCGACTCCATTATTAGAAGCTGCGTCGATTTCGATGACGTCTTCAAGGCTCCCCTCAGTGATAGCCTGACAGATATAGCAGTCATTGCAAGGCTCACCGTCCTTTTGATTAGGACAGTTCATAGCCTTAGCAAAAATCTTGGCAACACTGGTTTTCCCTGTTCCACGCGGGCCAGAGAAGAGATAGGCATGGCTGATTTTCCCTTGCTCCACAGCCTGCCGCAGGGTGGTGGCTACTACCTGCTGCCCCACCAGCTGACCAAAGGTCTGACTGCGGTATTTCCGATATAAAGCTTGATACATTAGGCTTTTTCTCCAAACATTTCAAAATTCCAAGTCGTTTTTTCAAGCAAAATCTGGACGAACCTTTCCAGATATTCTTGATCTACCTTATCATAATCACCCGTCAAGGCTGAGTCCAAATCCAGCACTCCCAGAAGGCGACCGTCTTTTATCATCGGCAGTACAATCTCACTCTTAGCCCTGCTATCACAGGAGATATAGTTGGCATGCTGGGTGACGTCATCCACAATGATCGTCTGCTCTTTCTCAGCTGACTCCCCGCAGACTCCCTTACCTAATGCAATGTGGACACAAGAAACGCCCCCTTGAAAGGGCCCCAAAATCAGCTCGCACCCATCAAAAAGATAGAAACCAGTAAAAACAGAATTAGGCAGGGCTTGATTGAGCAGGGCGCTAGCATTCGACAGATTTGCCAAGGCATTGGTCTCACCATCCAGCAAGGCTTCCAACTGATCTAGCAACAGTTGATAATTTGAAATTTTATCTTTTGTGTTCATAAAGTCTATTATATCAAAAAGCCGGTCTTTCAACCAAGCTTTTCTTTAATTTTGTTATTCAAAAATTCATCAATCAGTCTATTGACAATATCGGGTTGGTCGGTATTAGAATTATGTCCCGCCTTATCAATCCATTTAACAGACTTTCCAGTATTTCTTTCATAGGCCTTCAAATATCGTATGCAAGACCCTGCACGATCTTCTTTTCCACATATAACCAATTGTGGACATTTTACTTCATAAGATAGATTCTTCTCTACTGCTTCTGAAAATATCTTATATCCGTATCCCGCAAGACGAGCATACCTTTCTTGATTGCCATCATAAACCATCATCATATCATACATCAGTTTTCTTCCATAATCTGTTGTTGATACGCTTTTAGGCCCAGATTTCAAAAGAGATTTCCATGGATAGATTCTATAAATTGCCTCCATATTTTTTGAGAGCCACAACTCCATAGCTGTATAATACTTCCGTTGCATGGAAGGTGAATCAATCGTAACAAGGCCTTTTAATTTCTCAGGAAAAAGTTGAGCATAAACCTGTCCTACATATCCTCCCATTGACTGACCAATTAGTATTGGATTCTCTATTCTCTCTTTGACAAATATTTCATCCAGCCAAGTTGCTAAATCAAATAAAGTAAAATCGAGACAAAATGGATAAGATGACGCGTGTCCAGGTGCGTCCCAAACCAAGACTCTATATGTATCTTTAAAATATTCTATTTGTTTTTCAAATAACCTATGGTCAGCAGTTAGCCCAGGTAAAAAGATAAGAGCTCTTTGGGATGATTCATCACCATCATTTGTCCAATAGTGAATGACTCCACTTGATGTTTCGTATGTCTTTTCAATCAAAATACTACCCCAATATTCTTATTTATTTTCCATCAAACCCGCACTTCTTCACCCTCCACAAGCACCGCTTGGCTATTATTGATTGGCAGCAGATTGAGCTTGTCTCTGTAAGTATCTAGGATTGCCTGAGTGCTTTCGGCAAATGGTTCTTCGCCTACATGAGGAAGGACATAAAAATCCACCTCGTTTAGTGCCGCTGTATCGGACAGTTCACCCGCCACTCCTTTATTATCCATGAGCTTGCTGTAGTCAATACCCTCAGCTGTGATGATAGCGCCAGCGGATTCACCCACATAGACCATACCATCTGCAATCTGCTCCCGTATCAAACTGAGCAAATGCTTCTTTTTCAATTCCTGCAAAAGATAGAAGCTATTGCCACCCGCAATATAAAGTAGCTTGGTCTGGAAAATCTTAGCTTGAGCCGTCTCTTGGTCGGTCTGATCCAGGTCTAGAACCTCTACTGCAAAACCTAAATCCTCAAAGACTACTTTTGCCTCATCAATGTAATCTCGATATTCCTCCACATTTCCGGCCGTCAGGATAAAAAGCAGATGGTCGCCCAGACCTTTGTCAGCCGTATAAGACTTAAAAAGGTTCTTGATACCAGCCAAATATGAACATAAAAATAATTGTTTCATGAGACACCTTCTTTATTATTCCTATTTTGCAAATAATCTAGCAATTTGATTTAAAGAGTCATTTCTCACAAATCTAGTCTGAAATCGCCTAACAGTGATACAAATTGTAAGTTTCTACGAAGTGTGACACCCAAAAAATATCTTGTAGGAAGTCTTTTGCTCTCACTTTAATATAATTTCCTGCACACGAGACCGCAAATTTGGCACAATCTGCTCCGCAAACCAAGGATTTTTAGCCATCCATATTTGGTTGCGAGGGGAAGGGTGGACCAGAGGGAAAAAGTCGGGCAGGTAGTCTTGATAATGTTGGACAGTCTCGGTTAGCTTGACATTCCCCTTTTGTTGCAGATAGTATTTCTGCGCATACTGACCAATCAAAATTGTCAGCTCAATATCTGGTAAAAGCTCTAAAATCGGCTGATGCCACTTTTCGGCAAAGCCCTTACGAGGCGGTAAATCTCCAGACTTTCCATGTCCTGGGAAATAAAAATCCATAGGCAAGACCGCAAAGTATCCAGACTGATAAAAAGTCTCTTCATCAACACCCAGCCATTCTCTCAATCGGTCTCCACTCTTGTCCTTCCAGTAAAGCCCCGCCTGCTGGGTTTTAAGACCTGGTGCCTGACCGACAATGTTAATTCGAGCTTTCTTAGGCGCCGCAAAAAGCGGCTTGATCCCCTGCTCTGTATATTTCTGATTTTCTGGATCAGCCATGATGGCCTTGGCAATGTCCTCTATTGTTTGCATGACAGCTCCTTGCAAAGAAACTCATCCAGCAAGGCCAAACGAGTTCTTCTTTTTATTTGATTAGCTCGTAGATTGCTTCCGCGTAAATCGCTGCTGCACGGAAAAGGTCTTCTACATCTGTAAATTCGTTGGCTTGGTGCATAGTGTTGACATAGTCTGGGAACATAGCACCGAAAGCCACACCGCGCTTCAAAAGACGGCCAAAGGTTCCGCCACCGATGACTTGCTCATGTCCTTTGAGACCTGTTTGTTTTTCGTAAACACTCAAAAGAGTTGCTACCAATTCATCATCTGCTGGGACATAGTGCGGTGTGTGCTCATGCTCAGACAGGCTCACTGACACGACACCTGGAACTTTTTCAAGATCAGCCTGAATCGTTTTTGGATCAGTTCCTTGTGGGTAACGGATGTTCAAAGCAATGGTATTGTCATCCTTAGCACTATCGAAATCGAAAATACCTGCGTTCATACTGAGAGCGCCCATTTTAGCATCTGTATAAGCGATTCCTAACTTCTCGCCAGCGAAATCGTTGTGCAGAACTTGTGCTACCACTTCCAGATAAGCTTTGGCATCTCCTGCAAAGTCAAATTGGTTGAGGAAGAGAGCCAAGTAGGTTGCTCCGTTGATACCATCCTCTGGTGTAGAACCGTGAGCAGACTTCCCAATAACCGTCACTTCAACAGCGTCGCCACAAGCTTTCAGACTAGCTGAAAGCTTGTGGCCAGCCGCAAACTCTTGCAATTTCTCATCCAATTCAGCTGCATCAACTGGTGACGTAAAAATAGCTGTTGCTGATTCAGGTACCATATTCTCGCGAAGTCCGCCAGTGAAGCTCTTGAGTTTAAAGCTGCCATCATTACTGTTACCAAAGTGGAGATATTCTGTGATATTCCCTTTTTCACCGTTAATGATTGGGAACTCAGCGTCTGGCGAGAAGCCAAAGTCTGGCTCAGGCAGGCCTACATGTTTGAAATAATAGTCCATATCTTGCCAGCCGGATTCCTCATCTGTCCCCACCACAAAGCGCACGCGCTTAGATACTGGCAATCCCAAGTCTTTGATGATTTTCAAACCATAGTAACAAGCCATGGTTGGCCCTTTGTCATCAGATGAACCACGCGCATAAAGCTTGCCATCAATGATTTCAGGTTTGTAAGGATCTGTATTCCAGCCACTTCCAGCTGGCACCACATCCATGTGAGCAAAAATTCCTAATTCTTCTTCTCCCTCGCCAAAAGTAAAGTGCCCGGCATAATTGTCCACATTCTTCGTTTCATAACCATCCCGTTCAGCGATTTCTAAAAACTTATGCAAGGCTTGAACAGGACCGGGCCCAAAAGGATGTTCCTTATCTGCCTTTGAATCGTCCCGCTCTGAGTTAATTTCCAACAGACTGAACAAGTCAGCCAAGAGTGCTTCTCTGCGTTTTTCAACTTCTGCTTTAAAATCAATTGTCATTATTTCACCTCAATACATCATTCGATTTAAAACAAACTATCTATCGAATTAAATCGTAAATTCTAAAAATAGAATTTTATCAACGTTTCTCAATAATCTCATCGACTGGCAAACGATAGCTAGGCTCTAACTTATCGTCTGTATAGCCAACAGTAATCAAGAGCTCTGGACGGAAACGCTCGTCAATCTCCAAAACCTCATTGACTTTGGATTTGTCGAAACCTAAAATGATATTGGATCCGATACCTTGGTCAGTCAGAGCTAGGACAAGATTCATGGCCACCAGACCAGCATTAAGTGCTAAATAATCACTCTTTTGCTGATCATTGTAGCGAGCAAACTCAGCTGGTAAATTCTGCATGTAAAATTGGAGCTGCTCATCTGAGAAATTCCTCACTCCAGCTACGCGCGCAATCTTACGAGCTCGCTTTGTCAAATCTGTATCCGTAAAGAGGGCAATGGTTACTGGTGCTTCCTTAATCTGGTCCACATTACCACCGAAAGCTGTCTCGGCTAAAGCCTGATTGCGTTCCCGCACGACAACGAACTTCCAAGGCTGACTATTGTGAGCACTGGGGGCCAAAGTCGCAATCTCAATCGCAGTCCGCACATCCCTTGGATCTACGGGTTTATCGTTAAAATGCTTAGTCGCATGACGTTTTTTATTTAACTCAAGAAATTTCATAGTAACTTCCTTTTCTAAATCTACTAGCTTCATTTTATCACATTTTGTAAGAGTTTGCAGGGATTTTCCATGGAAAGGAACCTGACTAAAAAAGTGTTAGGAATGTTTTCAGTAGCTATTCTCTATTTTTACAGATTTCTCTAAATAAGAAAACACTCAGGAACTTGTACATTCAAACTTTTCTCTCAAAGTGTCCTTTCTTTGCTTCTCTTTTTAAATTTTAGCATAGAAAAAGCAGGTGATAGCTCACCTACTTTGTTGATATTATTGTCCAGATGTGAGAGGAGCAAGAGCTTTATAAGCTCCTTCAATCGCTTTCTTCATGGTATCACGTCCTGTTTTCAACTGTTGAACAAATAGGGCACGACTTTGTTCTGGAAGTTCTGCGTCGTCTGAGCCAACACTTGAAAGCGTGTCATTAAATGCCTTTCTAGAAGCTTCCATAGACTGAATTGCAGGTTCTACTTGTTGATTGTAAGCTTCTTTCCCAGCCTCTGGAACTTTCTTCCCGATTTCAGTAATGTATTTTTGGTAGTTATCAATCAGCTTCCCAAAGAGAGCTTTCATATCGCCAATTGTCTTTGCATTGTCGATTTCTTCGTCAGTCAAGAGAACAATTTCTGACAGTTCTGCATCTGAACTAGCCGTTTTTGATGAAGTTTCAGAGCCACTTGATTGATTCTCTGAAGTAGATTTTTTTTCTACCGAGCTTGAAGCTTTACCAGAAGATTCTGAAGCTGTTTTTCCTGAGCATGCTGCTAAAGTGATAACTGATAAAAGCGCTACACTAGCTGTAATAATTTTTTTCATTATTGCCTCCTGTAAATAAAGAATACATATATTATAATACAATATTATTTTATTGTCAAATCATAGCTGAAGCACGTTTGTGGCAAGCCAGCCAAATTCCCTTTTCAAGTTCTGCTACCTCTTTTCTACAGAATAGTAATGCAGGGCCATTCCAAATGCAGATACAATACCAACGTCCGAGATAGAAGCTTGCAAAAAGGAGATGTAAACTTTGATTTCTCATATCTAACATGATACTTCTCCAGTCTATTATCATCCAACAACTTCATTAGTATGACTAGATGATTTAGCTACTCTAGC
This sequence comes from Streptococcus sinensis, assembly GCF_000767835.1. GTDB lineage: Bacteria > Bacillota > Bacilli > Lactobacillales > Streptococcaceae > Streptococcus > Streptococcus sinensis. The sequence goes on from NZ_JPEN01000074.1 coordinate 73,162, forward strand.
CTTCTTTTTCACCTTTCCTTCTTTCAGGGGATTAATCGTCATTTTCTCCAAAAAACTTTCTCACATCCTCAGTGTAACCGTACTTGTCATTCAAGTAAACCAACAATTCTCGGTTATGGCCTTGGTAGTTATCTTCACGTCGTAATTCTTCATACATTTCGATAAAAGGGAGAGCTTTTTCTTTGGCCAATTCTAACTCTGCTTCGTAGTCATAGGCGACTTTTCGGAATTGAATGTTCACCATTTCCCCATCTTCAACTTCAATCAAGGCATACTGGGCACGGTGATTTTTCAAGGCCATCCAATCAAAATAGGGCATGCCAATCGAACCAGGGTTGATAATTTGTTGCCCTTGGCTTCCATAGCGAAGCAACTGCTTATGGACATGACCGTAAACTGCCACATCTGTTTCCTCATCAAGTAGCTGGTCAAATTTCTTCGTATCATTGTCAACCAGTAAGTCACTCCCATAGTTTTTGTCAGGCAAGTTATGCGAGAGCGAAAAACGCAGTCCATCTATTTCTTTCCTTGCAACCATGGGCAGACTCCGTAGCCAAGCGATCTGATCGGGATCCATTCGCTCCATCAAATACTGCGTCATACGCAAGAGTTGGACTTCCTGTGGGTCTTCTAAGCCATATTGCCCATCTAAGGCCTCTAGGACATAATCATCCCAGTTTCCGCGGACAGTCGCTGTGATAGGCAGGTCTCTTAACAAGGATAGCAAATCATTTTCCCCCGGGCCAGGGAGAAAAATATCCCCCAAAAGCCAGTATTCTGTCACTTTTTGTTTTTTGGAATCTGACAGAACTGCCTTCAAGGCCGTGGTATTCCCATGTATATCAGATAGAATTGCGATTTTGTGGTTCATATATTTCCTCCTAGAATACCTCCATTATACCACAAAAGACCGCTTGCACGGTCTTGGTTTATATATTAACTATCCAACTCTACTAAGGGTTCTGCAACCTCTGGTAATGATATTTCTTTCCGCTTGTCTAGTTCGTTCAACTTAGCCCTTACAGCTTCTGCCACCGCTCGCGGTACGCCCACTTCGACGATTTCATCGACACTGGCTTCCTTAATCTTGGTCAAAGATTTGAAATGCTTCATGAGATTTTGCTTGCGCTTTGGCCCCAAGCCTTCGATGCCGTCTAGTTGCGATGAGAAGGAATTCTTAGACCGGAGCTGGCGGTGGAAGGTAATGGCAAAGCGGTGCACCTCATCTTGGATACGCTGGAGTAGGAAAAATTCCTGCGAATTACGAGATAATTCTACGACTTGCAAAGGATCGCCAAAGAGCAATTCATGAGTCTGGTGCTTGTCATTTTTTTGTAGTCCAGCGATGGGAATATCCAGTCCCAACTGCTCCTGGATAACTTCTTTAGCGACATTGACCTGGCCCTGTCCACCATCAATGACAATCAGATCTGGTGGCGTCAGCCCGTCACGAATGACCCGACTATAGCGCCGCTTGATGACCTCTCGCATACTGGCGTAGTCGTCCGACCCTACTACGGTCTTGATTTTGTATTTGCGGTAATCCTTCTTGCTAGGCTTACCATTGACAAAGACCACCATAGCCGATACGGGACTAGTTCCCATAATATTGGAGTTATCGAAAGACTCAATCCGAACCGGCGTCGGAATGTTGAGGAGCTTCCCTAGATTTTCGATAGCGCCCTGCGTTTTCTCAACGGATTTCTCCAAAAGATCAAATTTCTGCTGGAGGCTGACCCGAGCATTCTTAATAGCCAGATTGACCAACTGCTTCTTTTCGCCTCGCTGAGGCTTGACTACTTTGGTATCCACCATAGCCCGAACAGCTTCTTCATCAATGTCTGCTGGAATTAAGATTTCATTGGGCTTGAGGTGGGATTTTTCCTGATAAAACTGGCCAATATAGGTCAGGAAATCTTCGTCGGGATCATTGTAATAGGGGAAAAGATTGACATCACGCTCAATTAGTTTGCCCTGGCGGACAAAGAAAACCTGCACGCACATCCAGCCCTTGTCCACATAGTAACCAAAAACATCGCGATTCTGCAAATCCTTGGCCATGACCCGCTGCTTGGTACGCAAGGTCCCAATAGCCTGAATCAGGTCGCGGTATTCAGCCGCTCGCTCAAACTCCATAGCTGCAGCTGTTTTATTCATCTTATCACGGAGCTCATCGATAATTTTATCGTCCTGACCTTTGAGAAAGTCCGACACTTCCTGAGCCATATTCTTGAAATACTGGCTATCCCGCTTGCAAATCGTATGGGCTTCACATTGCCCCAAGTGATAATAAAAGCAGACTTTTGCAGGTGGATTGGTACATTTTTTGAACGTAAAAATTCGATCGAGCAGGCGCTTGATTTCATTGGCCGCACCAACATCGGGGTAAGGACCAAAATAAAGTCCGCCGTCTTTTTTGACTTGGCGCGTGATGATTAGGCGCGGATAGGTTTCGTTGGTAATCTTGATAAATGGATAGGACTTATCGTCCTTGAGCATGATATTGTACTTGGGCTTATTTTCCTTGATTAGATTGATTTCTAGGAGCAAAGCCTCAATGTTGGACTCGGTGACAATAAACTCAAAATCCTCAATCTCGGAAACCAGGGCCTCCGTCTTGGTATCGTGGCTGCCACGGAAATAAGAGCGAACCCGATTGCGGAGATTCTTAGCTTTTCCGACATAGATAATGATACCGTTTTTGTCTTTGTGAATGTAACAGCCGGGACTGGTCGGCAACAGTTCCAGCTTTGATTGGATTAGCTTGTTCATAGGTCTATTATAGCAAATTTTTTTAAAAACTTTCTTTTGAAAAATCTACTCTAAGAGGCTAAACACTACGAAAAAGAGGCTAGGACAATAATCGTCTCAACCTCATTTTTGTATCATAAAAGATTCAGATAGGCCTGGTAGCTAATTCCTACGATTTGAGATAGGCTACTAAAAACTCTACATTTTTTACCTTGTCTCGCACACCTGCTTCAATCTATTTTATTTAATCACTTCCTGAGTCTTGGCATAGTTGGCTTCAACTGCTTCTTTTTCTGATTTCCACCAGTCTTGGTTGTCCGTGTACCACTTGATTGTTTCTTTGAGACCCGCTTCAAAGTTGGTGAACTCTGGCTTCCAACCTAGCTCATCACGAAGCTTGCTAGCATCAATGGCATAGCGAAGGTCGTGACCTGCACGATCGGTCACATGGTCATAAGCATCAGCTGGCTGCCCCATTTCCTTGAGAATCAGTTCCAGCACTTCCTTATTATTCTTCTCACCGTCAGCACCAATCAAGTAAGTTTCACCGATTTGACCCTTGGTCAGAATCGTCCAAACGCCTGATGAATGGTCATTGGTGTGAATCCAGTCACGCACATTCTTACCTTCACCGTAGAGTTTTGGCTTGATACCGCTCAAGATATTGGTGATTTGGCGCGGGATGAACTTCTCGATGTGCTGGTAAGGACCATAGTTGTTTGAACAGTTAGAAATAGTCGCTTTGACACCAAATGAGCGCACCCAAGCTTTAACGATCAAGTCTGAAGCCGCCTTGGTTGATGAGTAAGGCGAGCTTGGATTGTACTTGGTTTCAGCCGTAAATTTCTCACCTGGTCCTTCTCCATGACCTGGCAAATCTTCACGCAGAGGCAGGTCACCATAGACTTCGTCAGTTGACACATGGTGGAAACGAATGTCGTACTTACGAGCTGCTTCCAAAAGTGTGTAAGTTCCGATGAAGTTGGTGTGGATAAATGGACTCGGGTCATTGAGCGAGTTATCATTGTGGCTTTCTGCCGCATAGTGAACGATAGCATCCGCTTCAGCCGCCAGCTTGTCTACCAAGGCTGCATCAGCAATATCTCCAACAACCAACTCAACGCGGTCGCCCAAAATTTCTTCAATATTGGCACGATTACCCGCATAAGTCAGCTTGTCCAGCACTGTCACATGGACATCTGGAAAGTTATTGTAAACATAGTGGACAAAGTTAGAACCGATAAAACCAGCTCCACCTGTAACGATAATTTTTTTGTATTCAGTCATTTTTATTCCTTAACTTTTTTATAATTGTCTTAAGTGGTGGGGACGCAAGCAAACCTCCGGTTTCATTGCTTATTTTTGAGCCAAATGTCTCAAAAATCCCCTGTCATGAGGCTGGGACAAAAGTCCTAGCCTCTCAATTGTCTTTGGATTGTCGATCAAGACGCAGTGGTTGAGTGGGCTCTACTACGCTGATTTCATCAGCTTTTACAGCCCTACTCAACTGTGCGGAGGTGGGACGACGAAATCGAATTCTAATGAATTACCGATTTCGTCGTCCCACTCTCATGATTTACACCCCAGCGGCAATCATTTCTTCCACTCGCTTCGCTCGGATAAGAGCTGAGCTAAATCATATATTTCAATATAAATTAATGCGTCAGAAAAGAATTCTTCTCACAAGTCTTCTTTTCTTAGAGGTTTGACATCCTTAAGTAGTGGATGGTTCTTGTCTGCTTCTGAGACTTCTGCTGCTTCTAGGTTTTCCCACTGGATGCCTAAAGCTGGGTCTGCATAGTTGACAAAGGCATACTTAGGTTTGAGTTCCAAAGCCCAGTAGTCATTGACCAGATAGCTATAGGAAACGGTATCAGAAAGGACTTGGAAGCCATTGGCTACGCCTCGAGGTACAAAAATACCCTTGCTGGCATCGATTACTGTCTGGTAAGTATTACCAAAGGTCTCACCTTCACGCAAGTCGACCCAAGAACCCAGCACCTTACCGTCATCAGCAACAGAGATGTACTTGTCCCAGGGCTCAGCATGAAGACCACGCAGGACATTTTTACGAGAAAAGCTGACATTATTTTGCAGTTTTCCTTCTGCAAAGAAGCTTTCAGGAAAGCCTAACGGCAGCATTTTTTCCTTTTGGAAATTCTCCTTAAACCAGCCTCGGTTGTCCCCGCGTACAGGGATATCAAATTCCAGCATTCCAGGGATTCCAGGAACCTCACGCGCTGCTAATTCCTTATCAAAAAATTGTTCTGTCATCTTCTTATGCTTCTCCAATCAAACGGAGCAAGTATTGTCCGTATTCATTCTTCTTCAACGGCTGCGCCAATTCATGCACTTGCTCTTTAGTGATATAGCCCATACGATAGGCAATTTCTTCTAGATTCGCCACTTGAACGTTCTGCATACGCTGAACCGTTTCGATATATTGAGCTGCTTCTAATAAACTTTCGTGAGTCCCTGTATCCAACCAGGCAAAACCACGTCCCATCAGCTCGACAGACAAATCTCCACGTTCCAGATAAGCCTTGTTAACATCTGTGATTTCCAACTCCCCACGAGGACTTGGCTTGATGTTCTTGGCAATTTCTACAACATCGTTATCGTAGAAATACAGTCCTGTCACTGCATAGTTAGAGCGCGGCTGTTCCGGTTTTTCTTCGATGGAGATAGCATTCATATTTTCATCAAATTCTACTACACCAAAGCGTTCTGGATCCTTGACATGGTAGCCAAAAACAGTTGCTCCTTTTTCCTTAGCAGCAGCATTTTGGAGCATTTTACTCAGACCTGGTCCATGGTAAATATTATCCCCAAGAATCAGCGCTACATTATCATCTCCAATAAAATCAGCCCCAATGATAAAGGCTTGTGCCAGCCCGTCTGGACTTGGCTGCTCTGCATAAGAGAGCTTGATACCAAACTCAGAGCCGTCTCCCAGCAAATCCTCAAAACGAGGCAGATCCGTCGGAGTAGAGATAATCAAGATGTCCTTGATTCCAGCCAGCATAAGAGTTGACAGCGGATAATAAATCATGGGTTTGTCATAAACCGGCATGAGCTGTTTTGACGCAGCGCGGGTCAATGGATACAAACGTGTACCAGAACCACCTGCAAGAATAATACCTTTCATATGAGTTTCCTCTCTTAATGTATTCTCCTTATTTTACCATTTTTGAAAGCGGATGTCATCCTTTTCACTAGCCTTAGACAAAAGAAAAAAAGCGGAAATTCCGCTTTCTTATACTCTTTGATTCTAAGTTAGCATCAACCCAAAGCCACATCCAAGACCATCATGAGAACGAAGCCCACCATGAGTCCCAAAGTCGCCACATCGGTATTGCCATTGGTCTGCGAATCCGGTATCAACTCCTCTACCACTACGAAGATCATAGCTCCCGCCGCAAAGGATAGGGCATAGGGTAGAATAGCCGTCATGGCCATAACAGCAACTGCCCCCAGAACAGCCCCGATTGGCTCTACAATCGCGGACATGGAACCCCCAGTAAAAGGCTTTAAGTCGAGACTTTCCGTCCGTCCGAATTGGAATGGACAAAGCAGCCCCCTCCGGGACGTTTTGCAGGCCAATTCCCAAAGCTAGGCCAATCGCGCCGACAAAGGCTTCCGGACTAGGATTGGCGGCCAAAGCACCAAAGGCTACTCCGACTGCCAAACCTTCTGGAAAATTGTGAATAGTAATGGCTAAGAAGAGCAGAGCAGTCTTGGACAGCTTCTTTCGGCTATGCTCAGGAACACTCTCTGCCTCCGAAATATCCTTGCTCAAGTGCAAGTGAGGCACCACCGCATCAATCAGCCGCAGGAAAAAACCGCCCACTAAAAAACCAATCGCTGCTGGCAACCAGGATAGCTTGCCATAAGAACTCTGCGCATACTCAATCGACGGTGCCAGAAGCGACCAAAAGGAAGCCGCAATCATAACGCCCGCCGCAAAGCCCATCATAATATCTAGCAACTTGCGACTGACCTGTTTAAAGAAAAATACAATAGCCGAGCCCACAATAGTACAACCCCATGTGAACAGCCCAGCCAAGAATGCCTGCATAACAACAGGCTGCGATCGTAACCAGTCCATAACTTCTCCTTATAAAATATATTTAAAGAATTAAATTTACACATTTATATAGAAATCCTTTGTCTGAATAGTTGACCAATACTTTTTCTTATATTAGTCTGATCAACACCACAACGTTTAAGTTGCATTGCATAAATTACAAATCTCATAAAAATAACATCAAGAAGTGCATTATCAATAAATTCTTTATCAAGATTCCCATGTGCAAAATTATTTCTTTGTTTAGCTAGTCTTTTGCAAGTATCTTTTAAAATAAAAGTTTCATTATTAAGTTTATATAAGTTATCTCCAAATTCATCAAGAACATCTTTTAATGTTGTAAAAGTATATTCAAGTTTTTGAGATAAAGAAATTATTGAAATGGCGGATTTCTTAATTCTCTTAAATATTCCTTTTAATTTTCCATTACTATTTTCAATCAATTTATCAATAGCTTCATTTGCTTTGTGTTCAACCTCAAGCCTGTCCTTACTTTTAGGAACCCCATCAGGAAACAGCTTTCTAAACTCCCACTCAAAAGCAGCCATAATTAATATAAAGCTTGATTCGTCAATAGTTAATCCTCTTTCAAACGATTCTGATATGTGTCTCAAATAAAGCCTGTTGTTTGAAATTTCTTCTAAAATTTCTCCCTCATGACCAGAAAAAAAGAATTGTGATATATACCTATTATCTTTTAAAGTTTCTGGTTCATCAAGCACTGATCTTTCTATTACATTATAATAGTTTCCAATTCTACCAGTATCTTTTCCATACAAAGAAACTGTGTTGATTTTAATATTTTTTCTGAAGCAAAGAAACTGTGTTGATTTTAATATTTTTTCTGAAGCAAAGAAATTGTATGAATTCTTTAGCAATTCTCTCCAGTCTTGAAATAAAGAAATAATCCTCAGTTTCTTCAAAATTGAAAATCATTGCTGATTTTAAAACGAGCGGTGGAGTATCTATAGAAAAATTCACAATACGTGAAATCCCAAATGATACTTGAACTTCCTTTCCATCAACATGAAAGGATTGTTTTTTAGTTGTAGTACTATCAAAATCTCTTGTTTTAAGATTTACTATACCTCTATGTTCTTCATCAACATTATTAGAAAACTCAAATGAATTATTGATAGAGTGTATATAGTCTATTTCTTTTGAATTAATTTCCATTCTACTTATTTTAGGAGTAGATGAATAAGATAAAAAATATGAATTAATTTTCATTAATATTATTCCGTTATTTTCAGATAGTCTAGAAGTTTTATCTGGAATAAAAAAGATATTTTTATTATGTTCATTACAAAAGCCTATCAAATAATCGTCTGGAAGATATATAGGTTCTCCTGGGAAAGCATATGCCCCTTTTCCCAGTTTCTTAGCAAACCATTCTAATCTAATTTCTTCTCTCTTTTCTTTATCACTAATTAATTTTAGAATTCCGTTCTCAAGAATAAATATGAAATTTATATTTTTAAAAGATACTTCTCCCGTCAATAACATTTGTATACCTCAATATTTAAAAAATTATTCACTTATACAAAATCGTCTTGGTTTCCCCGACACAGTGTTTTTCCTCATTCCAGTAATGAATCCGCTCGAAAGAGCCTTTCCTCCAATAGAGAGGCAAACGTTCACGTATGTCATCCTGCATATCTATCTGGCCAAGTTCAGAAATCTTCCACCATTTGGGCTCCCCTTCATGATCGTTTCCCCTGACTTGCCCCTCACAGGCAGTACAAAGAAAATAGTAATATACATACCGTTCTTCTTTACTTGGATTAGTGAAGCCTGAAATCCCCTTCAATTCCAAGTTTAGAGCAGTCAGCCCTGTTTCTTCTTTTAATTCGCGCCTTGCAGCTTCAAAAAAAGATTCTGGAAACTCTTACGAAGGTGAAAAGCTAAGCTTTTTCTATCCCCAACCTTCACCAGTCTATCCCCAGACTGATGAAGCCGCCTTGTTGTATCCACCCTTTAAACTTATCATGCTGGCGATTGAGCAGTAGGATTTCTTCATCTTTTTTTACACAAACATTGACCCAATTCAAAATAGTTTCTGTCATATCAAACCTTCTCCACATACCGCTCGATAAGATAGTCAGCTGGATTCAGCAGCCCTGCTTCTCCCAGAGCCATCTGGGCCAATTGGCGTCCGATGAGCGGACCAGTTGTCAGACCAGAAGAGCCTAGACCGCTGGCCGCGTAGACATGCGGCAAATTTGGTATAGCTCCAAAGAAAGGAGCAAAGTCACTGGTATAAGCTCGCGTTCCCACGCGCTCACCTAAAATTTCTGCAGTAGCCAATCTCGGCAAATAAGTCTCCGCTTCTTCCTGCAATCGATCCAATACTATCTTATCTACCGTCAGGTCAAAGGCCTGATCATTTTCATGACTGGCACCGACGCTAACCTTGCCTGCCAGAAATGGAATGATATCCAGCTCGCCCTCAGGCATAACAACTGGGTAGTCATCTGTCTGCTCAGCCAGCCTAAAATCACGTAGCTGTCCCTTTTGCGGCCGAACATCTGTCTCATAGCCCAGTGGCTGCAAGATTTCTCCCAGCCAAGCCCCCACAGCTAAGATAACACAGTCAAAGCTGTGTCCGTCCACAAGAAGTTTCTCTCCCTCTACTGTCAAGCTTACCTTTTTCTCAACCAGCTCTGCCTTGCTGGCTTTCAGAAGCGTCTCCGTCAAGAGCGCTCCCTCTACCCGGGCACCACCGGAAGCATAGAGAAGTCGCTCAAAGTCTTGCAAGTCTGGAAATTTCTCCTGGGCTTCCTGACGGCTGAGAAGACTCAACTCCCCTATTAAGGGCGACTCTTCTCTACGATTAGCAGCCAAATCATAAAGCTCCTGCAGCTTGCTCTCGTCCTTTTTCAGCAGATAAACACCTGTCTGTTGGTAAAAGTCTGTCTGGATTCCAGCCGCTTTCAGATCCGCAATCAAGTCTTGATAAAAATCAGCGCCCAGACGCGCCATCCTATACCAAGCTTTATTGCGACGCTTGGAAAACCAAGGACTGATAATGCCGGCAGCTGCCTTGGTTGCCTGCCCCTTGCCGTCATCAAAGACAGTCACTTCCACATCTGGGGATTTAGACAGATAGTAAGCGGCTGTTGATCCGACAATCCCAGCTCCAATTACTGCTACTTTTTTCATGTCGCTCCCTCTCAAATATGTCGGAAAGGATTGGTCGAAGCCTGACTAGCCAGAATCTCAATCTCCCATCCCCCTTCTGCTTTCCAACTATCAAACTTTTCTTTTAATTTCTCCGTAAAAAGAACCTCGATATGGTGTCCTGGATCCAGTGCTAAAAGCCCTTCTGTCAGCATTTCCTGAGCAGTGTGATAGTAAATATCACCAGTTATGTAGACCTGCGCTCCCTTGGCAATGGCCTCCGAATAAAAGGACTGACCGCTGCCACCACAAATAGCCACACGCTCAATCACACGATTGAGATCCGCTTCGTCATAAGTGACCAGACGCAAACAATCTAGTCCAAAACTTGCCTTGACCTTAGCCGCGAAGTCCCCAAAGGTCTGAGGAGCAATCCTCCCCACGCGGCCAATACCCTGATCTGGACCCGTCTGACTAAGAAAACTTGTCTCCTCAATCTCAAGAAGCTGGCAGAACCAGTCGTTGAGTCCGTCCTCCACGACATCAATATTGGTATGGCTGACATAGACAGCAATATCATGCTTGATGAGGTCTAGAATGATTTGATTTCGCGCCTTATCTGCCACTAGGTCCTTGAGCGGGCGAAAGATAGGCGCATGCTTAACGATAATCAGTCCAGCACCTGCCTCAATAGCCTCCGCCACCGTCTGCTCACGAATATCCAAGGCTACCAAAACCTTGTCTACTTCTTTGTCCAAAGTCCCGATTTGCAGGCCTGAAATGTCGCCCTCCATGGACAGTTCTTGCGGGCAGTATGCTTCATAACGGGCGATGATTTCACTTGCTAGCATGGAGTACCTCCTTGATACTTTCGATTTTTTGGGACATAGCAGAGCGTTCTAGCTCATTTTTTTCTGGGATATGAGCTAGAGCTCCTTCAAGTTTCTTCAGTTCTTTCTGCCATCTTAGCTGAAAAGCAGGTGACTGTTGCTTCATCAGAAAAGGTCCGAAACGCTTTTCTTGCTCTGTCAAAGTTTGCTGGCCTGCTTCAGCCACTAGGATTTCGTAAAACTTTCCAGCCTCTTCTAAGATATCCTCAGCCAGCAAGCGAAAACCGTTTGAAACCAGCCAGCTCCGGAGCTCATCCTCCCGGTTATTGGGCTGCAAAATCAAGCGAGAAATAGACCCAAGCTTAGCTCTGCCATTTTCCAAAATCTCCGAAATCAAGCGACCACCCATGCCAGCGATAACGATGGTGTCAATCTGATTTTCCGCCTCAAAAGCTGCCAGACCATTGGCCAAGCGAACCTCAATCTGCTCCGTCAGTCCATGCTCTGCCACATTTTTCTGGGCAGACTGAAAAGGCCCCTCTACCACTTCTCCGGCCAGAGCCTTCTCAATCCGCCCCTGCTGAATCAGGTAGATGGGCAGATAGGCGTGATCGCTCCCAACATCCAGCACCTTTGCCCCATCCGGCACAAAAGCAGCTACTCGCTCCAAGCGCTGGGAAATAGTCTTTTTTTGCATTGATTACCCTTTTCTAAACAAAATATCTGCCTTCTAGTATACCATTATTAGAGGCATAAAAAAAGTAGTGAACGTAAATATTCCGTTTCATTGTTGAAGATACACTCTGAAACATAAAACAAACACCTTACCAAGAAGTATACCCCAGCCCATCTCCAAATTTCAACAAATGATAGAAAACTAAAAGCACCTTGAGATAGAGCCCCAAAGTGCTTAATATCAAGGCTTTACAGCCCCTAACCCCATAAAGAGATTATTTTTTCAAGTTGTAGAATGATTTCAGTCCACGGTATTCAGCTACTTCACCAAGTTGATCTTCGATGCGAAGCAATTGGTTGTATTTAGCGATACGGTCTGTACGTGAAAGTGAACCAGTCTTGATTTGTCCAGCGTTAGTTGCAACTGCGATGTCAGCGATTGTTGAATCTTCAGTTTCACCTGAACGGTGTGATACAACAGCAGTATAACCAGCTTCTTTCGCCATTTCGATAGCGTCGAATGTTTCAGTAAGAGTACCGATTTGGTTAACTTTGATAAGGATTGAGTTAGCAGCACCTTCAGCAATACCTTTTTCAAGGTAAGAAGTGTTTGTTACGAAGAAGTCGTCACCAACCAATTGAACTTTGCCGCCAAGACGTTCAGTAAGAGCTTTCCAACCGTCCCAGTCATTTTCATCCATACCATCTTCGATAGTGATGATTGGATATTTGTTAACCAATTCTTCAAGGTAGTCGATTTGTTCTGCAGCAGTACGTACAGCAGCTCCTTCACCTTCAAATTTAGTGTAGTCGTAAACTTTACGTTCTTTATCGTAGAATTCTGATGATGCACAGTCAAATCCGATAAATACGTCTTTACCTGGAACATAACCAGCAGCTTCGATAGCAGCAAGGATAGTTTCAACTCCATCTTCAGTTCCTTCGAAACGAGGAGCGAATCCACCTTCGTCACCTACAGCTGTTTCAAGACCACGGCCTTTAAGGATTTTCTTAAGAGCGTGGAAGATTTCAGCACCCCAACGAAGAGCTTCTTTGAATGTTGGTGCACCAGCAGGTACGATCATAAATTCTTGGAAAGCAATTGGAGCGTCTGAGTGAGAACCACCGTTGATGATGTTCATCATTGGAGTTGGAAGAACTTTAGTGTTGAAACCACCAAGGTAGCTGTAAAGTGGAACTTCAAGGTAGTCAGCAGCAGCACGAGCTACAGCGATAGACACACCAAGGATTGCGTTCGCACCCAATTTACCTTTGTTTGGAGTACCGTCAAGAGCGATCATTGCACGGTCGATAGCTTGTTGATCACGTACGTCGTAACCAATGATAGCTTCAGCGATAACGTTGTTCACGTTGTCAACTGCTTTTTGTGTACCAAGACCACCGTAACGAGATTTGTCGCCATCACGAAGTTCTACTGCTTCGTGTTCACCTGTAGAAGCTCCTGAAGGAACCATACCACGTCCGAAAGCACCTGATTCAGTATAAACTTCTACTTCAAGTGTTGGGTTTCCGCGTGAGTCGAGGACTTCGCGAGCGTAAACATCAGTAATAATTGACATTTCTGACTCTCCTTATTATTTAAAATTATTTACTAGTCTATAATACCGTAAAAACGCTTTTTTTTCAAGGAAAAATAGTATCTTTGCTTGAAAAATCACAATTTTTAACTTGCAATCGATTACATTGTTTGTTTTGGGGTATTTATGTGTTTTAACAGAAGAAATCAATTTATTTATGCTATACTAAAGATATGGCAGACTTTAATAAAATTATCATGGAAAAATCTCAGGGGAACGCTAAGCTCAATCCTGATGAACAGCGTAAATTTCTGGAAACTTTTGAAGAGCGGGTGATAGGCTACTGCTCTATTTCTGATGCAAACTCTTCTATTATGAAGCAGCATTTTAAAGAGATAGTAGCTAACATAACGGAAAGCTACCAGCCCGTCACAGTTAAAATCTCTCCTGAAGTCGAATCCAGCTACCAAGTCTTTTATCTCAAGACAGCTAAAGAGCTGAGTTGTGAGGCAACCATCGTCTCTGCCTTTTGCCAATCCTCGCCTTTTGGATTGGTCATCCACAGCAATTATCCTGTTGATGTTGAAGAAAAAGATTTGAATAAACAGTTTACTGATGTGCTCCACCCAATAAAAAATAAAAAATCTGCAGACAAAAAGACTTCCTTTTGGAAAAAAATGTTTAAATAGATGACAAATTTAGAAAAATTATTTGCCTTTTTTGAGGCAGAAAATCAGCGTGACTGGGATATTTATCAAACTTTTTTAGACGAGCATGTCGTCTGGGAGCTACATGGAGACTCCCCAGAAATCATCCAGAGAAAAGAACTCTACCTCCACAGGATAAAAGAGGCCTATCAAGACAGTTCCGCCCAGTTTAGCTGCCAACACTATCACACCAATTCCGATCAAAGTCGGATTCTAACAATTTTGCTCAATGATTGCGGTGACCTATCCTGCGATATATTTGAATTTGCAAACGGCTTAATTGTCAAAGAAATCGAATATTTACTGAAAAAGAGAGTGGGACAGAAATCGGTAATTCGTTAGAATTCGATTTCGTCGTCCC
>NZ_JPEN01000068.1 GCF_000767835.1 Streptococcus sinensis
TTATCTCATTTTTCACTTAAAGCCTTGACAGACTTGACAAATGGTAGAAAAGAGCCAAAAAAACAGCCAAACTGACTGTTTCCTCATTCTACTAATTAGAATTTTTTACGTTTACGAGCTGCTTCTGATTTGCGTTTGCGTTTTACAGAAGGTTTTTCATAGAATTCACGTTTGCGTGTTTCTTGAAGAGTACCAGCTTTAGTAACCGCACGTTTGAAACGACGAAGTGCGTCGTCAAGAGATTCATTCTTGCGTACTACTGTTTTTGACATTTTTTTCACTCCCTTCAAGTCCAAAATCTTTTTAATCATACCATACCTTTGATTGATTGTCAAGAACTTTTCTTCTGTAGTATGTGTCTGGATTTCTGAGGTTTCAAAAAAATATATCAAAAACAGGAAATATAAAAATAAGGCTAAACAATTTCACTTGTTCAGCCTTGACATCTACTAAAATTTCTGATAGTATTAATCTTACTGATAAACAAGCACCAATTGTTTATCTTTATGAGAGGTACGTTGCTGCGTGCCTCTTTTTAATTATAAGGTTATTATACACTAATACCTCTTAGAAGTCAAGAATTTAAGCTGTTTTTAAGCGTTTTTTCTAATTATTTTCTTACTTTTTTATTAAGAAATCGATCCCGTTCTCTATGCCTATGGCCCTTCCAAGAAGCATCAACCATCAGACCTAGACTACGTGGAACCCGTTTCATTTTTTCCTTTACCTTAGCACCGCTCATTCCCTCTGAGCGGTATTTTTCATACTCTTTTCTCCAATTACCAAAAAATAGGTCTCTTATCTGGTTATGAGACAACAAAATGATATGAGACATGGTATCCGCATGGTCAAGGGACCAATACATTCCTCTATTTTTCATTCGATAACTAATTTTACGATGCTGACTTTCCATAATCCCTAAGCTGTCTATTTCTAGATTTCTTTGTTTAGGGCTTTGAGTGTATTGAAAATTTAGTAAGATCCTTTTCTTAAAACTTATAAAACTTTCAAACTTCTTTTCGTCCTGAGTATTCAATACTAATGCTTCTAGAGTATCAATGGCACTTCTAAGCATCTTTTTACTGTTGTTTTTGATTGCTTCCAAAAAACGATCATAAAGCTCACTTGAATAAGAATAGACTGACTTTTTTATTTCCATATTCAAATGAAATCGATCCCAAAAATGCTCATGCTTCTTTATTTTCAATCCTTTCGCTATTTCTTGGAAAATATAAGGTGTATAGCCATGCCCCATATCCGAATTTGTCACCAGCAAAGTGTTTTGATTGATTTTATAATGGTTATAAATATAATCAATAACCTTCTCCCTAGCAACTCGATTGTTTTGAGATACGATTTCAACCTTATTTTTCAGAATGGTTCTGTTTCCTTGTCGCTCTGAACCTGTGTGAATCACAAAATGCGCTATGTCTTTGTTCCTTCGTTCTTTTTCTTGTTCAGTAACTTTTATCCATAAACCATCGCCTTCGAGATAAATGACTGGTACCTCGATTTTTTTATTCATCTTGCCTTCCTGATAAAATCGATAATCTTCCTTTTCAGCTAAAAGCTCATCCGCAAATTTAATAGCTTTTAAGACTGTGTCTTTTGTGATATAAATCTGATACATCAGCTCAATCACTTCCACAACTTTCCGATAGGGCATCATCGTAGCCAGTCTCGTAATTTGGTAAAGCAACTCTTTTGAGTAAGCAGCTCGCTTTTCTAATCCCAGCTTCTCATCCACTGGAATTCGACACCTCCTTTTTTTATACCAGCGTTTTCTAGAAAATGTGACTTGACCAAAGGTGAAAGTCACTGTTCTTTCAGCATAGTTTACAAATTTATAACCCCTCGCACGCATGATAGGAGACATAAACTTATCATAATCACTTACAAATTTATGAAAGCCTTCTAAGTTTTTCTCTTTAAATTTCTCCACAAAATCTCTTTCATCAATAATCTTCGTATCCAAACTAAAAATACTCCTGGACTAAAATAATCATACTAAGAAATTATAATTATTTTAGCCCAAGAGTTCAAATTTTCTATTTCAGAGTAAATAAAAGCCTGGTATAAAACCAGACTCAAGGTGGTTGTTAGGGTTATCACCTCACAACTAGTATAGCATATTTTGCACTAAAAAGAATAATAATTTTTTATATTTGTAATTATGTTTATAACTATATTTATAAACATAAACCTTTCTCTTCTTTGAGATGGGGTTTTTGATGAGGCTCTTTTTCTGCATTTTGCTTAAACTGATCTAATTTCTCTGAGAATTTATCTGACTTTTTTATAAAGTCACCAGCTTTCTCATCATTGATAGCCCCTTCAAATCCTTTGTTTTTGAGATAGTTTTCATAGAATTTCTGCTCCGAGCGGAAATAATCAAACAAGGGCTGTCTGTTGTCTTGAACCTGAAACGCTTCAAGTGCTGAATAGTAAGTTGCCTTGTTTAGATCATCTACAATAAGTGGTGTAAGACCTTCTTTCAAACACTGTTTATACAAAAGCAACCGACCTATTCGACCATTGCCATCTGCGAAAGGATGGATTCTTTCAAACTGTGCATGAAAACTTGTTAAGTAATTCAAATCTTTCTGTTCTTTTAAGTCATAACCAAGCAGCAAAGAAAGCATCTCATCTTCAGTTTGTTCGACAGAAGCTGTCGCAATTTTTCCCACCTCATTTTGTAAAACTTTATAACGACCAACTGGAGCTATCGGGTTATGCTCCGAACTTGTTCCACTTTTTAGAATCCGATGCAGTGTTTTAATATAGTCCTCTGTCAGCGGCTCGTTAACGGTATCTAAGATATAATCAAAGCACTTAAAATGATTATTCATTTCTACCAGATCGTCAATTTTGATTCCTTTAGCATCAATATTTGCGATCGTCTTTGTCTCATAAATTAAGCTAGTTTGTTCTTCTGTCAGACGGCTCCCTTCGATTCGGTTAGAATTATAAGCAAAGCGTTTCTGTGTGATATCATAAATACCACCATGTACTTTCCCTTCTCTCTCTGCCAAGAGTCTCGTGATTAAATCCATAATTTCTCCTTATCATAATCAGATATAATTATATTTATAAGTATAATTATATCTGATTTTTTGATTATAAACTCTCCAACCACTTATCAAGATAATCCGAGGCCGACTTTGCACCAGCTGCTTTAGCTACTTTATCCAGTTTCTCTCGATTACTAGGTTTCAAAGTGAATTGAAATTGCTTCTTACGCTCAAACCTTTCAAACTCAACTGCGACTCCATTTGGAGTCTGATCAGGTTGGCTGCTCGCTTCAATGATCTGTGATATTTCTTTTTCCTTAGGGGTAAATGCCATGATAATCTCCTTCTAATTATATTTATAATTGTAATTGTGTTTATAAATATAATTATATTGTATCATAAATTTTTGAAAAAGTATGCTCTAGCTCGTTAAAAAACTTTTTGTGTTTCTGATAAAGCTTTGGATTTTCTCTCATATCTGCAATAGAGACCTTATCAATCGTGGAATGATTGAATAGTTCTTTTGCCGGCACGATGCCTAAAAGGTTATCCGTCCCCTTTTCTTTTGCTTCCAATCCCAGAGCCTCCAGCAGATCCCAGGAGGATCCATAGTTTGGTCGGATCATATTAGCTAGGAAATAAAGCTCTGCTGTAATATATGACTCTCTTGTGCGATAGTCAATCACATCCTTTCGAAACGCTTCTAGTCGAGTAGATAGATTGAACTTAGCATTATAGCCAAATTCAGAAGGAGTCAGTGGACTAATGATAGCGTGACTAACCGCAACCGCATTTTTGGTAGCTGTCGCAAAATCTGGCCTACAGTCGATCAATATGTAGTCAAACTGATCCAGCTGCTTCTTATCGTAGTTATCTTCTAACCAGAGATAAAGCAACATATTTTTCTTGTCGCTATTCTCCAGATCTCGTTCCACCGTGTCCAGCTGAACTGATCCTGGAATCAGACTGATATTTTCTTTGACTTGCTTAATATCCACGTTGCCTCCTTTAAAGGCATTAGCAATGGTATTCTTGCTCTCATAGATATTATAACACTGGGTCAAATTACACTGATGATCCAAGTCTATCAGAAGAACCTTATGCCCTTTCTTAGCCAACCACTCCCCATAATTAAAAGTTAAAGTAGTTTTTCCAACACCGCCTTTTATAGCGGCAAAAGTAATAATTTTCATGATGAATCTCCTTAATTCTCTTGATTACGTTCTTTTTTGTAAATATTCAAGCACTACAAGTCTTATTGTTCGGCAGGCCTGTTCTCCAATCATACCCCCTCTTAGCCAACATTCTCCTAGCAGCCTGTACTGACCGATTATCTGGATGCCCTTGAGCTGTTTCCAAAGATTTCTCTATATTAGTCGGTGGTCTAAATTTACCACTTTCTACCAAAGCATTATATTCTTTAATAGCTTCATTTCTTTGTTCATGGTACTCATCAATGATTCTTCTGGCATCTTTTGAAAAGTTTTCTCTTTGCTTCCCACTCGAAAAATGTCTATTCCCTCGCCACTTGTCATCTAGATAATCACTAATTGGGAAGCTTAATCCTTTCAAACCGAGAAATTTTTCTAGCGACATTACTTGAATTTCTTTATCTACCATATCCTGTCTCCTTTGTCTATATCTCCATTATATCATTATAATTATATTTGTCAATATAATTATAATGATATTTATAAATATTTTACAATAAGGTTTCTCTCTCCTTGCGTTGCTCTACATTCTTTTCAATGTCCTGATGGAGCTTGTAATCTTTTGTGATAGCTTCTACTCTTTGGTGCAAAGCCTGGCGCTCAAAAGTTGCCTCTTTGACAAGTTTATCAATTTCTGCTTTGCGAGTGCTAGGATCCACTTTAAAGTCTTTCAAGATAGATTCAGCTAATTTTACTTCCTGGGAATCTCTTGACTCCAGACCAAGGAAGGCCGACTGAATTTTATTTAGATCACCCAAGCGTCGATCTAATTTATCGAGCATCTTATCGACCTCCTCCAGCTCTTCTTCAAAACGACTTAGCAAGTCATCAAATTGTTGTCCTTCGGTTACACCATGAGCAGATAAATAGTTATACTCACGGACGAGTTGATCTAGAGTTGAAATTTTAGAATTCTTTCGGATAATCATTTCGCCATTATCGTAAGACAGCTGGGATGCGACTGTTTCTCCTTTCATGTACCTGTTCTTATCCGCATGTTGCGGATTAACGAAATAATAGAAATCATTCTTTCGGATAAAAATTTCATAAGAACCATCTTCCACTTTCTCGACCTGATGAGCAGGAATGAGAATAGTTCCCTTATTCCTTATCCCAAATTCCATTTCAAGATAAATGCCATTCTTGGTTTCTTCCATCACCTGCCATTCTTCAACTGTGATTTTCATTTCAAAATCATCGTCTCGCTCTGCGACCATTTTTTCATATTCAGATTTAATTTCATCGACAGAGAAAGTCACTTCGTTAGTAAGAACTCTCTCAGAGATTTTATCCAAAGAATAATTTCCTTTTTTTGACAAAGTACGATCACGGACATTTCTAGTTTGGTCCCGATCAGCCAACCGGTACTTTACTTCTTTGCCTATCGTATCAAGAATAAGATCTAAAGCCTGGGCTTTGAGTTTAAAATCCTCAAGGGAAGTTGATTGTTGCAAAAGAAAATCCAATCGAGATTTAATCTCATAACGAAAAGAATTTTTCTTTCGATAAGCATGATAGGATTTTCGATTAGTCCACAATCGCTCTTTTAAAATTTTAGCTCCAGCAAGATCTGCATACTTGTTTGAAATATTGAATAAGCTTCTAGCAGTATTTTTCTGCCAGCGAAATTTGTTTAGCGTAACCGAGTTTGTAGAATTGAAAATGATGTGATTATGAATATGCCCCTTGTCCATGTGAGTCGCAATGACAAATTCATGTTGACCACCAGTCAATTCTAAAATCGTTTTGCGGCCAATCTCATGAATTTCTTGCGGACTCAAATCGTCTTCCGGAGAAAATGATTGGATGATATGATGAGCCAAAACTCGATTCGGATTTTGAATATCGGATAATTCTTTTGTTCCTCTTCGCTGAGCCGCATTCTTTTTTGTCAAAAGAAATTCTTCCGTCGCTGTACTGGCATCTGTGATACCATAAGTAGAAACAAGCTGCTTAACCACCCGGCCATCTTTGACCACTGCTGGAAATTCTAGTTGTTTATCTTTCTCTAGTAAACTTGTTTTTGAGGGATTCTCAATATAGCGTAAAGCGTTGGTCAAACTTTTTATATCGGTCAGCTCGACTGTTTTTGCTTCGTCCTCGATGTATTTTGTAGAGCGCCCCAAAGAAGCCACTCCTTTTATCTGCAGGACTTTAGTTACAACCATCTGTCTTGTTCCTTTGTTTGATTTTCTTGTTTTTGAATAAATTGATTGACTGTCTCTTTCAAATCTTTTTGCAACTCAAGAATCTGACTCAACTCAGTTAGACTAACCTGGTCATCTTCATTGACCTTTTTTGCAATTTGATTGACATTGACTCCAATCCGATTTATTTCCTTACGTAGCTCTCTCAATTCTTCAAAATTTAAGATTTTGACCTCGCCCATAATCAACATAATTCGGGCAAAGGCATTAAAATTCGTCATTCCCGATTCTAAAACTTTGGTCGAAATGAACCGAGCCTCTTCTTCTGTCAATCGGATTTTTTTCTGGATCATCCGTTTTCGTTTCTCTTCACTTTTCAAAAATAGCCACCTCCGTTCTGGCATTTTTCGCTTGAGGCCCTCAGGGCCCTTTTCTTCTGGCAAGATTAGCACTTGGGTACCCAATCGCTGTTTTTAAAAAGGTCAGAGATGGTCAGCTTCTAAAACTGACCATTCTTGACTTTTTAAACTTTTGGGGAAATCCCCAATCCCCTAATCCCTGCAAGCAGGAATTTTTTTATATCACGAGGGAAAAGTTTATTTAAACTTTTTAAGCTTGAAGCAGAAAATCTATATCGTTTGCTGGCTCCATTTTAAGAATTTCATCCCTTAGTTTCTCGAATACTTCATCACTCATACCCTCAATTTCTTGAAGTGCAACTGGATAACTTTCTGCTTCTTCTAGCTCATAGTTTGATTTGATCCGCATATCTCTACGAAGAATGTAGAGACATTCTTTGCGAGAAATGTGCTGGTTCACCTCATCAATTTTTGGTGAATCTGTCTCGCTATTCTCAAAGAATATATCCATCAAAATATCAAAAGTTTCTTGTTTTAGATTTTCAATCATCGTCCGTTTCTCCTTTTTTGTTTTTCTTCCGACGAATCAGCGCCTCCATTAGTGAGGGCTGCTCAGGGACTTTTTTTCCTCCACCTGCTTTACAGCCTCGGCCTTTTGATTACTCAGTTTCTCAGATTGTTCTTTTGCCTGCTGGAGCTTATCTGCAAATTTATCTTTTACAACTGTTTTATTTTTCACCAATTCCAACTTTGCATCCATTCGATCAATCAAACTTTTTGCTTCCTTTTGGACAACCTGCAGTTGCTCCACCATATCTTCAAATCCATTTTTATCTTTAGCCCAAATGGCCAAATATCCAAAACTGTAGCTGCTAGTATCGAAACCAAAATGACTAGCTACAACATAGGCGACACTCTCCGCTTGCAATTCTTGCTTGCGGTATTGGTCATCTCCATATTGCGCATTGGTTCCTTTGTGTAAATCGGCATGAGCCATTTCATGGAAAATTGTTTTTAGAATATGTTCTTCCCCCTTCAATTTTTTTGAAATGACAATTCGATTTTCATCTGGAGAGTAATAACCATTTGTGCTCTCTCTTTTAATTTCTTCAAAACTGATAGGCACCTGATTATCCATCGAAACAACTTTAGCAGCTCGATACAAATCTTCATAATCTTTAACGCTTCCGGTCAATTCATGAATGGCTTTTGGTAATTCTTTTCCTTCTGTTTGGGAAACATCAAAGACATTTCCTAGCTTAAAGCGAGTAACAGTGATCTCCTTCTGATCCATTTCATTTTCAGATGGTAAAAAATTTAACTCTTTTTGATTTTCAGGAATTTTTGTTTTCACTTGATAAGGCACCCAAATTTTCAGAGCTTTAGCTCCCTTTTTGACGGTTCTTTCAAAATCTGTTTTCCATTTATTGAAACTCGCAACTTGAGTCACATTTGGATTTTGCATCTTCAGCAAATGGATATTATTTAGTGAGTAATTGTGAAACTTGCTCATCGTATCTAAGAAAGATTTAAACTGATCTGAATCCAGATAGTTCTTCATTCCTTCTTTCAAGTGTTCAGCTAGAGCCTTTGTATCTTTATCCGCAACCATCTGAGAGATGCTTCGTTCCGAATTTTTAGTGGCGACAGCTTCTGTAATAATAGCTCCAGCTGCTACCTCAGCATCTATTCGCCTTTCTCGCTCTTCTTGCTTTTTATGAAGATTAGAAGCAGCATTATAAGGATCTGTCCCCTGCAGCATCTCATCAGAATTTGAAATGCCATCTCCGTCCAAGTCTCGATCCATCTCATCTTTTCGATTGTGCTGGCGAATTTTTTCGTCAGAGCTTGGAAGAGTTCGTTCAGGATTATCTTGAATCATTTCCTCTTTAGAATTTGTTTCTTCAAATTCTCGTCTTTGTAAATTTTCCATCATTTCCTTACCGCCATCAGCAATCAACGCTTCATTGATTGATAGCTGCTCTATTTGCCCCTCCCGTTCTCGGTAAACACCAAGAATAGGGATTCTATCCACTGTTTCCAGTTCTTTGACCAGTTTTGTCCTGGACTGAAAGACTGACACTGGGATATAATTATCCTCTTCCAGCTCTTTAAACAGCAAAATAATATCTTTATCATCAGACTTTATAAGGCTGTCAAAACGGCCATTATAACGCCGAAGATCAGTTAAATCATCAAAATAGAAGGAGGTGCTTTCTGTTGCGACTGAAAGATCTGATAACACTTTGAGCTTGTCAAAAGCTGCATCATTGTTGGCCAAAAGAATATTATCAAAGCGTCCGTTTCCTTCTGCAAAGTCACGCAAGGTTTTTTCCGGTGTCTGCCCTGGTCCAATGGGCTTAATCCCTGTTAAGTGCATGAAGTGCTTTTCTTCAAAAATCACTTGAACAGTCTTATCTGGAGTGACATAATAAACCTTAGAATTAGCCAATTCATCCAAATAATACTGCGCTGCATTCTGTATAGTTTGACTACGAATTGGACGATTCAATTTAGCTAATTCATGCGAGGAAATAGAATGATAGTGGCCATCATTACTTGACTGAAACTCTTCATTTATGCTAAAATATAATAAATGAGAGGATAACGTAGGGCGACTGGTAACAGAGCGTTCAAAGGTACCAACTTCTGGTACGGGTGTGGGACTGCCTTCAGCCTTGGGCTGTAAAGACCCCTGACTACCATTGGTCCTCTCATTTTTTTGATACTCTGAATTCATATTTTGCTCTTGAGACTTCCCAAGAGCTTTTTCTGTGCTCTGATTTTCTTCCAGTGCTCTACTAGAATCTCCAAGAGGATTGGAGGGCTTTTCAAAGGTTACTGTTTTATCTGAATCAATAACCATCTGTTTTTTAGGCTCTACTGAAAAGCTGATATTATTCCAGTTCTGCTTTAGCCATTCCGCATCTTCTGGAGATAGATTGCTAGTATCTGGAGTCAATGATGATTTTTGAGTCTCATTCTCACGTTGCTCCTGATTGGACAACAACTTGTTTACTACCTCTTTTTCTTCATCCGTATTAGGTAGATATTTAGGAGATAGTTCAAATCTCCCTTCCTCCGTCAATTCTAAAGCAACTCGACGTAGCCCTTTTACGAAGTAGATGTTTGGCTGCTTAGCCCACTGCTTGACCTCTCCAGAATCAATTAGAGCCTGTGTTTCCGGTTGAATCACTAATCTATCAACTTTATCTTGAATAGCTTCTAGGCGTTCTGATTTATACTCAGCCCTAGCTTCGTGTACTTCCGACATACTATTTCCCCTTTCTTTCTCTTGATCGATAATCCTTGTATATTCCTGATGAACTTCTTCCTTTGTCAGTTGCTTAGCTGAGACAAAGGCTTTTACATCATCTTCAGTTAGCTCTTGCGCTTTTGCGAGAGCTATTTCTTTTGAAAAATAGCCCTGGTAATGCCAGGACTCTTCGTCTGCGCTGTAAACATGTACCAGCCCATTAGGAGCCTCATTCCCTCGCTTCAGAAAATCATTCCAATCTTCCTTTTCCTGGTCAATCTGGATAATAGGTGGAATGGCAATCTGTACCGGAATGCCCTTTTCTTGTAAGCGAGTGATAAAATTCTGCCCTGCAGCATCATTATCTACAGCCAGCGTAATCATATCCTGATGCTGACTATCTTTAAAATAAACCGTTGTGTTAACGATATTTTCTAGAGCTTTTCCAGTATGTTGATCAGCTTTATAGGTTTTACCATTCATCTCCGCATAAAGCTCCATGAAGCGCCGACTGATGATCCCTTCTTTAACACCATCCATAGCAACTAGTCGGACATCTTGAAGGTTATCTTTATGAAGTTCATAATAACTCATTAGATCGATCGGAGCTTCCGCAAAGACTAAACGCTTTGGCTTTCCAATATCTACTGAAAAGCCAAGTTGGCCGTCTGAGTTTTTCATAATTTGTTTTAGGCGACCACGTTCCGGATAGTGTACCCGGTTTTCGACCACTCCCTGAAGGCTTGCTCCAGCTAAAAAGCCTGTGTTGTCCTTATACTTAAAGACTATCACAGGCTCAAAATAATCTCCTTTTTTTCGAGTGGCTTCCGCCATGCTTCCCTGACTCAAAAAGAAATTTATCGTATCATCTGAAAGGCCTCTCTGAGTCCTCAGATAGCTTATAGAAGCATTGAAGTCCGGATGCTCATATCTTTCCAAGCTATAGTGAAAGGGCTCTTTTACGCCCGTCTGATCCGCTAAATCTACTTCCTTAAATTCCCCAGTTTCCAAGAAGTGCATTGCTTCCTTGTAAGTAACCCCCTGGATAGTTTGAACTAGCTGAATCACATCTCCAAATTCTGATCGAGAATTCCAATGAAAGTCATTCTTCCTTGCATCGATTACAAACGAATCATGCTCTGTCCATGTATAGCTATATGCTCCCGTGCGCTTTAGCTCCATTCCCAGCTGTTCCGCAACAGAAAGGATAGATAGTTTTTTAGCCGCTTCTTTCGTTAATGGCATCTGTTACCTCCTTACAATGAATATTCTGACGCTTCTTTTTCCGATGCTAAATCCTGAGTCTGGTTAAGCTGTTTCTCAACTTCTTCTGCTTCTACGAAACGCTCTAAATCAGGAATAAGGCGCTGGACTTGTTTGAGTTTATCCTGGAGTAGCAAGTTATCATCAATATGATAAACAGCTTCCTGCTGCCCGTTGAAGCCCTTCTCCAGATCAATATCCTCAAATCGGATAACAGCTAATTCTGTTAAACTCCCCTTATACCAAGCCCCGATTTCATTTTCAAGATAGAACCGAACCTCTTCTCGCTCTTCAGCCTTTGTATCCCGCAAATAGGCCAGATCCCAGCTTCCACCTTGTGAATAGCCATTTACCTTTTGAATGATTATTTCCTGATTCTTGGCACCTAAAACCTGGTTAATATCATCTAATCGAGGTTCTAGAATATCCTGAGCCAGAGATATAGCTTCTGTCCGATAGTCGAATAATTCATATTGTTCCCGATCATTAATATAGTCCATAACAAAGTCTGAATAGCTAGGGAAATGTTCCTGAAAAAGAGGTGACGTCGATCCATAGACATAGGCTTGATTCAACGTTTCAAACTGTGCGATGTGGTAAAAAGATGAATCGAGTTGGGCTTCCTGATTCAACATTTCCTTGATGCCTTCTGAAAATTGTATCGGATCAGATTCTGGCCAAGTTCGTTTAGAATAGTTGATCACTTCTTCATATAGAATGGTGTCAATATTCGAATTATTCATTTCAAACAAAGCCTTCACAATCTGGCCGTATTCCGGAAGGTCAGAGCGATAATCCGTAATCAAACCGTCTTTATGAACCTCCCATTCCTCAACCTGAGCATTTTCAGGAGTTCGTAATAATAATACCTCTTCAGCTTCCAAGTCAAGACCAATAACTTGATCACCATTTGGCAGCCGGTCTGTTTCCAATTCCTGAATCTTGGCATCCAGCCTATCATGCACCTGCACCAGATCTTGCTTCAAGTGAAACAGCTCTTCTGCATTGGCTTTTAATTCCTCAAAGTATTCTCTGGAGATCTCTACTGGTCGAACCAATAAATCCTTCTCCCGTTGTTCCCTTGGATAGGAAAATAAGTAGGGAGCAACTTCTTTGAAGTCCTGGTAATTCATCCATTTTATGGATTCAGTAACAAGCATATTTTGAACATCAACTATAGCTGTCTGAGGTGTAATCCAGCCAGTTAATGCCAGTTCTTTTACTGCTTCTGATAATGGATAAGAAGGAATATGTTCTAAAATCCCTTCAAAATAGCCAACGCCTCGTGCCGTCTCTTCCTCAACTTCACGCTTCATTCGTTTAAATTGTTTTTGTGGTAATGTATTCATTCTATCTCCTTTCCTTTCTTTCCTAACTTACTTTAAGAGGGGCATCCATGACTTCCTCAATCCCAAGGCGGATCACGTTCTCCTCCCCAACCTGGTCTTTCCACTCATCAATATCACTCAGATAGCGCTTGTAGCGATACCAGTTTTCATCATCTGGGCCATTGCTTAACAGATAGGCTCTCGGATGCGTATCCAGATTAAATTTTTGATCCCGAAAAACATTCTGCTTAGCTAAAAAGAGTAGGGCTTCCGTTGTTCCAATTGTGGCCACCTCATGCGGTGTCAACAATTCCCGACCAATTTTGGAACTCTGCTTGGAACTGCTACCATTTCTTCCCCTGCTCTCGCTATAGTTCTGATCATTCAAAGTCTGCTTACCAGATCGCTCAGATAAAGCTCTCAAAGTATCCGGATCATTTGTTCCCAGATAAAGAATAGCCCCACAGTTATTGATAATCGTTTTCGTGTTCTCTTTACCGTATAATACTTCAATCTGACTTTGAGATTGAACCATCATTTTAATAGAGATTTCTCGAGACCGAATAACAGAGATAATCGGTGGAAGATTAGGAATTTTGCCAATCTGTCCAAACTCATCTGCCTCTATTTGAACATGCAACAGGCCTTCCTTGGTCTTTGTTGGATGGTCACCTAGCAAGATTGTATCTGCAGTTTTCATCATCACATCAAAAAGTGTACTGAAAAGCAGTGCTGACAAGAACTGGTAGGCTGGATCTACTTCTGGAATATGAATAAAAACAGCAGTCTTTTCTATATTCCATTTCTCAATTTCCAGTGTATCTTTTTCAATAATCTTTCTTAGTTGCTCATGATCAAATACTGAGAAGGTAGTCGCAAAAATAGCATAGACAGAAGCCCTTGTCTGACCATCAAAGTTTTTATTAAACAAGCTCCACTGCCTGCAGGCATAATTACCCGGGCATCTCCGCTCCAGATCTTCAAACATCAACTCAACCGGACTTTCTGCATCCGGATGATTCCGTCTCAACTCCCGAATCATATCCGTAACCTGCCCTAAGTTTGGCATGTAGTGATCGATCAGGCCATCAAAATATAGATAGCCAATGAGAGAACGCATCAGGAGTTTATTGGCCGCTGGCCAGAAAGGATCACTTTCATGACCATTTCTGTTTAGCGACTCTGTAATGGCCTCTGATACTCGGTCTATATCCATTTCATTATGGATATATTTGAATACATTAAAGCCGTCTGAATTCAGGAAAGTAATCAAATCAAAGATTTTTATCTTATATCCTTTTTCTACAAGGGATTTTCCCGTTTCATGAATCAAAATCCCTTTGGTATCTGTGGTTACAAAACTAGAGTTGCCTTGTAAAATATTTGGCTTTACAAAACTCCGTGTCTTCCAGTCCCCCGTACCTCCATATACCAAGACATTCTTATTAATCTGATTTTCATAGCTCAAGCGGTTATTAAATAGTCCCATCTGGCTATTCTGAGTAAAGATCATATTCTTTTCAGGCTCTGCGTCTCGGAAGCGCATCAGTTCGTCTTTCGTCGCAAAACGTGCCGACCCATGCTCCTCCCCATACCTGTATGTGCCTGTATCAGATACCCTCAAATACAGTAGAAAAGCAATCAAAACTCCTCCTAAGCCAGCCAGCAAAGATGCCGGGGTAAACTGAAAATCAAACCAAGCTTTATCTCCTAAATGATCACTCATCCAGTTAATCTTTCCCAATCCAAATATATCCTTTACTGGATCTGTAGCTGGAGCTAATAGCCAAAGCTTAAAGAGCCAATGAAAAAGATAGAATAAGCCAATTCCTAATAACAAATACGGTCTAAATCGCCGCTTCTTTTTTTCTGTAATCACTTCACTTTTCCTCCAATATGGGGTTCAATGTTTTCTGGAAGGACAAATTCCTTGGTATGAATCCTCACCTGCAGAGAATGAATTTTCTCTTGTTCCACCGCTTTAAAATGCTTCATTTTCTCTTCAAATGAGCTTGTTTTCCCATTTTTAAGGTTCCGCTCATTGAATCCTTTAGGATCTCTTGTGATGCCTTCTAGGACATCCTTAAAAGCTTGCTCCACTACCCCCTTATCTTTTGCGTTGAAAGCAAGAGTTGTCTTACCGTCCGGGTGGGTATAAAAAGAAAAGCCAATCCCGTATTGGCCGAGTTCTTTCCGAACCGCCTCGAGATTGACTTCATTTTGTAGTAATTGCTGGACTTCTTTGCTATCCGCTGTTGCCATGAATTTATTCCAGTCTGCCTCACCGGTAAAGTGGGTATTTTCACCTTGGAACTGGTAGATCTCCACTGCTTTAGAGCATACCAGGAAGAGACCCTTTAAAAGTACCTCTCCTGTCACAAGAGTTGCCCGTCCTAACTGGGCTACCACTTGTTCTTGTTCCATTTTAGCTCACCTCATCAATTTTGAAATAAAGATCCTTCAGTTTAGCAGCTTGGGCTTCCTTAGCAAGAATCTTCTGCTGCAGCTCATTGATTCTGTTTTGGCACTCCACAATCTCTTCATTCGCCTCGCTGATAAAATCTTCGTTAGAATGAATTTTATTTTTGATAGATTGCTTATAAGTGATTGTCTGAACCTCAAAGCTATCAATAACCTCTGAGGTCATATCCACTGTAGTTGTATGAGAAAGTGGAAAAGAAGGCTCAATAGGGCGCTTAACTTCGTGTTTATCAGGAATCTTTGAGATTCCTTCCTGGACAGATTTTTCAACGACAGGTACCACTTCTTGTGCAGGTTTATCTTGTGAAACCTCTACTTGTTCTTCCTTTGTCCCCTCTTCTTCAGCATCCAATCGACTAAAATCATCCGTAGTCCATTCAGAAGAAGTTCCTGAAGCTTCATTTTGCGTTTCAGACTTTCCAGGTTCCGAATTGCCTGTCACCAACTTGGCAATCCTATCACGTTCAAGATCCGCTTCTTGTGCTGTTACATTATTTTTCTCCTCCGGATCTACAGTCAGCTCAGGTTTAGAGGACTTCTTTTTATGCCTCGCCAAAAAATCAAGTAGTCCTTTCTTTTTCTTCCGGCCACTTGTACCAAAATTTTCCAGCAACTGATCAATAATTCCCACAAAAGGAATCGTCAAAGTCAGCTCTTGTAAAATTTCACCGTCGGAAGATAAAGAGTAGAGCTGATAACTACCATTTATGTTATTGCTCTTCATCCGCTCATTGATGATTTCAAGTTTAGAGAGAAGATCATCTCGATTTTTAAAGTTTTCTTCTTGTTTCGTTAGTTGGTTGATAATTTTATACATGGTTCACTCCTTGATTAGTTGATTGTGCTGGAAGGATTAGTTCCTTCATTTCCTGATAAGATAGGCCGCTTTCTTCTGAAAGAGCAACGAATAACTGAGCTTCTATATCCTTTTCCTGAGCTAGGCAGCTCTTTATTTTATTTTCCGCTTCTTCTTTTTGTTGTTGCGCTTTGGCTTTATCTTTTCTGATTTTGTCAAGCTTATTTTCTAGCTGAGTTATTTTCTTATTCATCTAATTCTCCTTATTGACTACTAGACGAGGAGGTTTGATCAGAAGAGGTAGCCGGAACTAAGCTAGAACTGCTAGTATCTGTATAGGTTCCAATCCCCTGCCCTCTGGCTTCAGCCAACACGATTGGCTCAATATTATTGATTAATAGCTTCCCGTCTTGTTCTACATAGGTCAGCCGGATAGTGACCTTAGTTGTTCCAGTAATCCCCTTAGAATCTCGGTTATCTTTTTCCGTTAAGGTTGTACTAGTGTATTGAACCTGAGCTAAAACAATTTTATGCTCTTTGTCAATATATATAGAACCTGATTCAAAAGCTTGGTCAACCACATACCCTTTATAGGTTTGGTTGACTGGTTTCTGTTCTTCTTGAATGGCTTCCTGATACATTGATTCAGTCATAAAAGGCTTATAGCGTGGTCGGTTTTCTTCCAAATCCTTCTTAGTATAGTAAGCGATTAGAAAATCTTTGACCTGTTTTTCAGAAAGAGAAGCTTGCTTCTGCTCCTTTTCTTTTTTATGTTGTTTTACCTGTTCCTGCTTCTGGCCATTATGGGTGAAATTCTGTTGCACCTGTGCAACAGAATAACCCAATAAAATACAGAAAACAGCACCGGCTCCTATAAGGACGCCCTTTACAACTTTGATTAACTTTTGATTATACATTCTTTTCCTTTCTTATTTAGGGGTTACAAAATAGATACCTGATTGTGGTGTTAAGGTACGCCAATTCATAACATACAAACCACCATAGTTCATTTCTGAAACGAGGAAGCTGCCATCACTATTGACATACTCACAAAACGCAACGTGACCATAAATAGGTGATGAGCCAGCTACACCAGGCATAAAGACAACTGCAGAACCTGGCTTAGGGGTCGTTGAGATTTCATATCCTTGAGCTCGACCACTATCAACCCATTGGTTAGAATTACCAAGATACGGATATAGTTGAATTCCAATCTGTTTGAAGCGATTATATACGTACCATGTGCAGTTTCCTAGTGCATACGCATTGCCTGGATAACCTTGACCTGGTAAAATTGCTTGGTCAGAAGGCAGCCCATGAGGAAGTTTATCTTTGTATTCTGCTGGGACTTGTTTACTAGAAACTCCTGTAGAACCTCCCTTATTTTTTAAGAAATTCAGCCATTGCCGTGCGGCAGATTGCCTTTCTAAGAGCTTGTTTCCTGGAACTCCTAGCCAGGAGCTCAAAAAGTCCTCTGTGAGGGCTTCTACAGATCCAGTTGAAGTGACAACTCTTCTAAAAGCTGCTCTTCTAGTTGGATCGTCACCCTCCAGCAAGAACTTGGTTTGAACCTCTGCAGACCAAATATCTCCATTCATAGCCTTAGCAAAGTTCCACAGTGCAAGAGCACGTGGCCCCGTAAATTGACCAATCCCAATCCCGATATAGTGCAAACCATTGACCAAGTAGCCTCCTTCATTTAGAGGCAAAGTCGGGTACATTGCCTGAAAAGCTCCCCAGTTGCCAACTAGGTTTTCAGCTGTTGGCTCTTTTGCCACCTTATCAAATTGGTTATTCGTCAAGTAATCCGTTTCATAGCGTTTAAAAGTGATGGAGCTTTCAATATCAAAGCCTCCCATCACGGCTGCAATACCTTCATCAGTTGCCCCAGGTATATTCTTTTTGATCAAATCCGCAAAGGCTCTAGCACGCTTTCCTTTGTCTCCAGATGCTTCAATATCACTGACAACCGACGTCGCCTGTGTGTATTCTACCTGCTGAAAGTAAAATCCGACATTGACATAAGTCCAGCTCTTCTTCACCTTTCCGTCTTTATCTTTCTGGTTGGCTCGATCAGGTTCTAGTTTTTGATAGTAGACTGTTTGATTGCCTTTAGGAGATACTTTCCCAATAATATCACCGGTCATGACTTGATCTCCTGTTTTATAGCGTATCGTATCTACGTTCTTATACAAAAACTTGGAATCCTGATCGCTGATTTCTACATCATTGCCTTTGACTTCCACTTTCCCATCTAAAACGGCAAGTAAGGTTTGTCCACCAGTTGCTTGCAAAACAGATCCATTAAAGACTTCCGTTTTATTTTTGTAACCAAAGCGCTCAATAATCTGAATAGGATTCTGTGCTTCTGGTTGATCATCCTTATAAAACGGATTCTCCAGCTCCTGCAGCAACATATATTTTCCACTATCTCTAGCAATTTCTAAGAGTTGTTTGTATTCTTCTAGCTCGTCCTTATCCAGTTTATAAAGATTATTTTTGGTATAAAGCTCTTCCATTGTTTTAAGATTGTCTTTATCTCCATTCAAATCCTTCCATAAGGCATCCAAATACGTTTTTCCTAGAGTGTTTTTCGAAAAATATTTATTGCCGTCTATCTGCAGCTTATCCGTAATCTCATCATACTTATAATTCAGGTACAAGAGTGGATCGTCAATCTTTGTCCAATAATCCACCTTATCATTAGATTTTTCACGATCCAATTTTGAAAGATACAACCAGGTATCATTCATATCAAACTCATCTTGCCGGGTAATCCCTGAGCTTCCAATACCAAGTATGGCCAGAAACAAAAGCAGACCAAAAGCAATCAAATAGGCCTTTAAGCTAAACGGATTTTTGACAATAGCTCTGATCGGTTTAGAGCCTACACGATAGGCTTTTCTAGCCTTCCTTGCAGCTTTACCAGTTTTAGAACCAGCCAAGCGTTTCTTGTAAGCCTGAATACGACGAGCCAGCCTGCCTTCCCAAGAAAACTCTTTTGGAGTACGGGTAAAGCCACGACCTCTCGCCTTGTTATAAAGTCTATTTCCAAGGCTATAGCTAGATTTAATCGCTCCTTCGCCAAGCTTGCCACTGTACTTCCCAATCGTTTTAACTCGCCTGCCCTGAATCTGGACATCCTGGTACTGATACTTAGCTCGTGCTATATCTGAGAGTGTATCATCCTGATGCGCTGCAGAGCTGGCTTGATGGCTGGCACTTCGCTCCACGGCCTGTTTAGCAGCTCGAAAAAGCTTCTTTTTCCGAGAACCACCATTAGCCTCTTGAGCAGCTTTAAAGGTTTTCTTAGAGACTTTCTTCTCTAATTTTGCCTTATCCAACTCTTGTTTGAGAAATGCCTGCTTCTTGACTTCTTCTGGACTAAGTGCCTTTCCTTCTTTGCCAAGCGCTTTTCCTTGTCTCTGGACATTCCTGTACTCTTTTCGGATTTTGTTGACCTTGTCCTTATTAGCTCGGAATTGGCTATGACTCTTTTTTACCAACTGGCGCTTAGAGCGGGTCTGTGATTGAAGATTGCTCATCTGCTTTTCGCTTTCTTTTGTCACAGTTAGATAATTCTTCCGGACTGTTTCCAGCTTCTGATCCAGCCTATGACCGATTGTCTTTGGTCTGCCTTTTTCCTGAACCATAATCAGCCTCCTAAGCGTCCGTTGCGACTAAATCATAAAGCTTAGTATGCTTAGGTATCGGATTTTCGAATGGTACGACAACTGGTCCAGCTACAATCAATCCGGTACCTTTAGCTTTTGGTCGAGCTAAATAGCGGATCTGTTTATCTGTCAGATTGACAATCTCTTTTAAGACAGCCAAATCCTGTGGCTTTTGTTTGAGCAGAATCATAAATTCACTGTTAGAGAGGAGCTTTCGACCTTCTTCAACAGCAGCTAGCGTTTCTACGTTCTGGGTAATTCCCGTTGGAATAGCTCCATATTTCCGAATCCGTGAATACAATGTAGTAAAGAAATCTGCTTGTGCCTTGTTTTTAAATAGGATTTGCATTTCATCAAAGTAAACCCAAGTGGTACGTTTCCCTTGATTTTCTACAATCTGATTCCAAATGTAATCCTGAATAACCATCAATGCGAACGGTTTTAGTTTATGTGACAATTTCTTCAGGTTAAAGATAACAAAGCGATGATTGAGATCCACGTTAGTATGATGAGCAAAAATGTCTTGCGAACCAGTTGTATAAGTTTCTACTGCCAGAGCCAAATCCTGAGCTTCTTCCTCCGGTTGCTCCTTCAAGACCTGGTGCCACTCTTTTAAAGTTGGAGTGAAATCCTCTGTCATGTACCGCTCATAAGTCAGACCAGTTACCCGGTCAATAATCCCAATCTGAGCATCTGTCACCTCAGATAGAATGGATTCAAACAAGCCCATCAGCAAGTTCGCTTTGTCCCCGATTGGATCATCATCTTCCTCAGCCAGCCGATCCAGATCTGGCAAATCCAAGAGATTGATATGCGTTTTGGAACCGACTGCTATATCAACCATCTGAGCGCCGAAAGCTCGGCCAATATCCGAGTATTCATCTTCTGGGTCTACGATGATTACTCGATCTTCTGGGTATTTCAGCAAAGTTGGAATGACTTCTCCCCCCTTGATTGTAGTGGATTTACCAGATCCAGAAGAACCTAATACAACACCAGAACCTGTATTCAGATCCCGTTTCCGATCCAATGTTATGATATTATTGGACAACTGATTTTGCCCATAGTAACGGGCTAGAGGACTATCAGACTTCAAGTCTACGTTAGTAAAGGGTACCTGCGTCGCTATGTTAGCAGTTGTCATCTTCCTCATGAAGTTTTTCTTCACGTTCAGGAAGCACTCCCCAATAGGCAAAATCGTATTCAAAGCCTCTTCCTGGTAATAATAGAGATCTTCAAACTCCACACCAAGTTTCCGGCCAGCTCGTTTGATTTTCTGTTCGTTACGTTCCAGCTCTTCTAGGCTATCCGCCTTGAAGTAGACTGCAATCAAGCCAGAAAAGATTTTCTGATCATATTCAGTAATCTCATCTCGCCACTTCTTAGTAGCTTCTGAGATTTCTTGGTCACGACCTGCAACCACCGCATCATCAAAGATACCGGATTGAGCAGCTTTCCGCTTAGAGCGAAGTTTCCCGATTTCTGCATCTGTTTCCGCATCATCAATCTTCCCTAAGATTTCTACATTTTCATACGGCTCTGCATGGATCGTAATAGCTAATTCCAACCCCAGTGTCGTCAAATCACGAATGAGACGATCGGACATCCAGTTAGGATAGCGGCGTGCATAGAGCACCTTGCACCATCGATCATCTATGAGCATCCGTTTTTCCTGAAATTCAATTCTATGCGGAGCGATAAAAGACTTGGTAGATAAACCTGATAGAGCAATTTCTTTGTAGTCAAAATTGACATACGGATTATCCCTTAATAGTTCAGAAAAGACTTTCAGTCTATCTAAGCCCCCCATCTCCCTAAATGTAATATCTGCTTCCTGGAACTGAGTAGCTAGGGAAACCCCAATATCCTGCAAGAGAAGCTGAGCTTGCTTACGGTCATCAGCATTCGTTGAAATGGTCACATACTTATGCACCTCAAAATTATTTGCGTGCGTCGTAAACCGTTCCTTGATCATCTCGTTCAGCTCTTCACGATAATCGTCAAATCCATCGTTCGTTTCTTCAAACAAGATATTCTGTAAGGAATTGTCAGACACTCGGCGGTTAATGACTAAGAGCTGATAGTTACTGCCTTCATCCAGAGAATTAAGAGCATCCATCGTTGTGTCGATGATGCCTTCTTTTTCATCTTGTTGAGCTGTCGAGTAAGAGGCATCTCCCAGCTTAAAGCTGCGAGAATACTTCTCACGGGCAATGTGCATCAGTCCGTCTTCATGCAGCGTAGTATAATTGAGCGTATTTTGCGTGGTCGGTTTCATTTGACGGCGCAAGCGTTCAATTTTTTTCTTTTCTGCGATTTCTAGTTTTTCCCTTTTGCTTTTGAATAAACTCATCTTTTGTATAACTTCCTACCTTTCCAAAGTTAGTTTCGTAGTTTCGAGTCTGAATTCGGAAAAAGAAATTGATTTTTTCTTTAATCCGCATTCGCTTGGTCATTCCCATACCGTACATTGCCCCAGGAACCACAAATAGAGCATCCCAAAGATAAATGTACCAATCAGGTAAACCAAGAAAATATATAGCAACTGTTCCTGCGACAGCTATTACTAAACACAAATAGAAGACTATCATTCTAGCGGTTAGACCGAATAGAATTGGTCTATCTTCTGTTTCAAATTCTCTTAAAAATTCTGAGCCAATTTTTTTCAACTATTTTCCTTTCCATCAAAAAAACAGTCCCTTTTAGAACTGTTAGTGCTATGAAACTCATTTTTTCAATTTATCACATTCCTTCGCAATCATAGCTACAGGAATTTCATCAAGTGAGATTTTCCCTTCTGTGACAGCAAATCCAAACTTTTGATACAGATGATCTCGTCGTTGATGGTTTTCCTTATCTTCTTCATCTACAAAAGATAGCTTTCCAACAATTCTAGTTTTAACCCCGAATAGCTGGCTGATATAAAGAAGAGCTTCCCTCAATAATAGACTGCCATAACCTCTATTCGGTTTTTTTACGAGAAAATCTTTTATTACTAGCTGTTTAAACAGCCCATCTTGACAGCTATAATGAACTTTAATTTCTAGACAATGAGCGTATTTGGTGCTTCCCTGTCCGTCATCTAAACTAAAATAAAGCCTATCAATCTGCTTTTTGTAATTCAGGCTATGCCACACCGTGATAATGATCCGTCGTCCCTGACTAATTTGACTGAAAAGAATCATGCTTTCTCTATGATTAGACTCTTCAATTCTTAGTAAGTCTTTTTCCAGAGCATTTATCTGATTCTTTAGTAGCCTGAGTTCCTTTTCATAAGCCGTAAGTCTCGAATAAGCTTCTGTGAGCTTCTTTTTGTTCCTGAAAATAGCTTTCAAAATTCTCATCTCCTTTGAAAGCTATTTTACCACGATCCATGTATCTAATCCACCGTTCTAGGCGGTGAACATACTCTTCTTGAGATATACTGCCGGCCGTAGCACAATGAGTCATATCTTCCTGAAGAAGGGTAAGAATATTCAGTCCATAAGATGCGTCACGGTTCGCCTCTGCATAGCGCCAAGCATAAATGTAGAGCTCATCACCATACTCACTCATTCGAACAGGACGGGGGAATTCAGATATTTTGACCCTCCCATAAAGAACCCAATCTAATAAGGGTTCCGATAATAATTCATGTTCATAGGCAAACCAGGAAAGACGGGTGATTTCTTGCTCAAGTGAAGTGATTTTTTCTTTCAGCTCACTTGTTCCATATTGCTTTTGCAAGGCTTTAAATTGCCTGTTTCCTATGTCACTTATTGTTTCCAATGATAGTTACTCCTTTCCATCAAACGGCCGTAGCATTTTCATAGCTAACATGTCCTACACCCCTAAAAGCTGCTTAGCTTTTCGGCCAGTTCCAACCATGACAAAGATATAGATAACTCCTTTAGCAATTGATGCAAAGGCTGTTCCCCAAGTACCACTATCTGCAGTTGTTACCTTAAGAAGATCTGTTGCCACAATCGAATCATACACGACTGAAACAACGATCAAAATAACTCCAATAAAGGCTGATGCCGCAAAATATTTCAGGAAGTTGATCGTTATCGATCGTAAAGAATCCATCATAAAGAAGGAGACCAGTAATGGAGCAAGAGCTTTGAGCTGGTAGAGATCTAAGTAACGTAAGAAAATGATAATACCTAATACAATGTTAGACACTTTGCTGACAATAAATCCAACAAATCCTATAATTTGCTTTTCAAACCAACCTTTCCCACCAGAAATATTAGAATCAATAGTCGTTTTGACTGTAGGTGTTACATGAGCAATCACCTTTACTACAATATTAAGCAACTCCAGAATGGCATCACATATCTGCGATGAGGCTGCAATCAAGATTAAAGCAAATAGATACTTCATCAAGGCTTCTAACCAAATCTTTTGAGTCAGAGCACCGCCTCTTGTCTTTACCATTTGTGACCAAGATGCCATTTCAAACCAGAAAAAAAGACCTAGAAGGATATACCCAATAGGTCGGACAGCATCGGCCATCATCGTTACAGCTTGGTTAGTACCAGAACTGTAATTGGCAAGAGAACTAGTTAGCTCTCCGATGTTTAAATTCATAGGCCACTCCTAAAATTTTAACTGAGACAAGGCTGCAACAATTGCGGCCGCAATCCCTACAGAAACAACGGCCAAGAATGTACCATTCGTCATAGAATCAGCGCCATCATCTTGACGTTGCTTGTCTTTATTCTTTCTCCCTTGAATGTAGTCAACTGAACCATTCCAGATCCAAATAAGACCTGAAATTGTTCCGACTACGCCTAGACCAGTAATAATTTTTGTAATAATTTCCATTTTGATTTTACCTCTTTAATTTCAATTTTTTAAAACAAAAAGCACTGCAGATACTCCACAGTGCTTAGCACAATTCTTTTCTATTTTTAAAGTCAATCAAATTCCTCACGATAAATCGTCCGAGTAGTGGCAACTATAAGAGTGAGTACAATCATAATCGGAACCTCAATGTGTGGATATGGAAAGAAACTAGCTCCCCCTTTGGGAGCTTCAAATATCTGTCCAGCAGTCATCCATGGCTCAGTAGACCAACCCATAATATTAGGATAGTACCAACCAAGAACTCCTGCTAAAAAATTTTCGCTAGATTCTTTAAACAGATAGTGAATACCACCTAATAACGCAAGTAATACAAGTGTCACACATATCTTTGCGATAATCCAGAAAATAAACATTCCGATAGCAGATTTCACAACATTGATACACCAAAGAACCAAGTAGAAGGGAGCCGTAAAGATTTTAAAAATAGCAGCCCATAACCAAGAAAAATCACTCCCAAATTTCATAATGCTTCTCCTTCACGATTTACCGTTATTATACCATAAAAATAGATTAATTTAAAGGAGCTTAAAGCTTTCTAAGCCTCTTTTTTCTTACGTTTGCCATAGACTAAGCCAGCAGCACCAGCCATTGCCAAACCAGCCAGCAGCAATTCTGCAGAAGCGTGTTCCCCTGTTGCTGGCAAGCTCCGTTCTGTCGTAACAATTGGTTGTTGAGGACGACCTTCAGGAGTTTTTGGTTCCGGTTTTGGTTCCGGTTTTGGTTCTGGATTTGGTTTTGGAACCTGATTAATGATCGTTGGTGTTTCATACAGCTGACCAAAATCAATCTGAT
Source organism: Streptococcus sinensis (assembly GCF_000767835.1). GTDB lineage: Bacteria > Bacillota > Bacilli > Lactobacillales > Streptococcaceae > Streptococcus > Streptococcus sinensis. The sequence continues at coordinate 25,170 of NZ_JPEN01000068.1, forward strand.
AAGCTGTATTCTGATACTCGCCACCTTTTTTCGCAAACTCTTTCTTGATCTTCATTGGAACTCGTAAGGTAATGACCTTTCCAGTCTTAACATAAGATTCAAAGAAAGCTTCCGGATCATCTGCGCTAAAGACTTGAATGGCACCCTTCGGAGATTTGTTCTTAGCTTTAAATGCTTTTTGAACCTCTTCTGGTGCTTCTGCCAGGCTGGAGTAGATCTTAGAAGAAAGTCCTTTAACTTCTTTTCCGTCTTCATCCAGCATCTGAATTCCTGACTGATCAATGTCCAGTGCTTCTTCTGGGAAGTCATCCACCCCGAAGAAACCTTTTTTGATAAAGGACTTATCCGGCTCAATTCCCTTATATTTAGAATAGTCCAGCTTCACTTCATAGTAGTTGACAGTATCTGGAGTCAAGGTCTTGCCATTGATCACCGTACCAGCCTTATCCTTATTAACCTTGTCTGGTTTTGGAATAGAAACATGGTTCTTCACGATATTCGAATAGTAACCATTTCCGAACTGGATCTGATGCACCTGGTTTTTGTACTCGCCAGTAAAACCAGCTTTATTTTTCATCGGGGTATGGAAGTACAAATCCATCCCTTTCTGGATATATGCCTTATAGAATTCTTCTGGCTTCTCAGCTACCCACATATAGAAAGCTCCTGTTGGAGAAATCCCAGAATCTTCTACCATTTTCTTTAGAGAACCAGTCAAAGAATCTTTAGAAAGCACACGGTACATCTTGAGTCCATTGACTTCCTTGCCTTCGGCATCCCGAACCTTGAATTGGCCTTCCAGTGGATTTACCGCCTCGTCTGGATAATCCTCAATGAAACCAAAGCCACGTTGAATCGCTTCCTTGGCAGATTGGTCACCTTTGTACGGAAGATTAGTCATTTTAGAAATGTAGTGATTGGTCGCTTCAGGAGCCATTGCCTTTCCGTCTACGATTTTACCTTCGGCATTATAATTATGCTTTTCAGGTTGAATGGCAGTACGATTCGGATCTTTCGGATTGTTTGGATTCTTAGGATCCGGATTCTTTTTCCCTGGTGTTGAGATTTTCACGATATTACTCTTGCGAGTATAACCACCCTTATCCTTGCCACCATTTACTAGCAGCTCAAAGCCATTCACGTAGTCCGCCGCATCGTTTTGCGGCCGTCCCCAATAAACGAATGGAGCAATTTTATAAGCCTTGCTTAGATCACCGTTAACTGCTTTGAATAAAGATTCTGTAGCTTTAATTGTTAATTTATTGTTTTGATCAAAACCAATATTCCAATTTGGATTATCCTTCTTGATCAAATCGACTTCTGGCTTAAAGCCACCTGGTGTCGGATCAACCGCCATCAGACTAGTCGTCTTAGGGCGACCAGCAGGAAGAGCTTCTACATTGAGAATCCATTTATTCAGACTATTTTTAGCCACATATTTCCCATCAACATCCACACCATCCGCATTCTGGACAGATTTTTTAATCTGTGGCTGTGCGGAAAGCTTATAGTCGTTGTAATGTACCGTTGGCGGCTGTGGTTTCTTTGGAACATTTTCTTCCGGTTTTGGTTTTGGCTTAGGAGGCAAAGCAACCGTCTGCAAATTCAACTCAGAAGGTTGCGGCTTTTCAGGAGTAAATGGCTTCAGTGGTTTAACCTTATTTGGACTTGGAGGAGTAACTGATGTACTCTTAAAATCAGTATTAAATGCAAACCATTGCGAAACAATTCCACTTTCCTGACCGTTTGTTTCAACACCGAAACTAAATCTGATTCGTTTATCTGTCGAAACAATCCCAGCACCTTTATACGCGTAGGGACTGTCTTCTCTGTCCCATGGTTTGTCTAAGCCTAAAGCATCCAAATCTTCCAAATTGGCTTTAGAATAAACCAAATCACCATAACGAGCAACCTTAGATCCGTTAATTGGAATGAACTTGTCATCGGAAGAAATACGAGCATATTCAACGTGTGATGTTCCTTCACCGTAAGAGTTCATGGAAGCAACCGAATAAAGGAATGGTTTTCCTTTTACTGGAAGAATTTCCTTTCCATCTTCCCCAAAATATCGAACCTCTACATCAAGTTCATAGCCTTCCTTGCCTGCCAAAGTACCTGCCAAAATAGTTGAAGTAGGATTCCCTTCAAAATTCAAATTGATCTTACCATATTGGCTATTAGCCTTTTTGGCCATATAATGGAATTCGGCGGCTATGATTTTTTTACCGTCATAAGAAGCATCCAATCCCTCATATCGAGCAACTGCAGTCTGACCGACTGCAAGTCGACCCAAGATGCTACCACTGGATGTCGAAGTCGCTTCTTTGGCATCATTAGTAACCAAATTATCCCAATTAGTACCAATCACATTAAAGACATTACCGCCCTTTTTATCAACCTCTTCCCAATATTTCTTCTGAGAGATAAATTCCGCTCCCTTAACACTCACAAGTTTGGCATTCTTCGTATTTTCACGACCAAAAATCAAGAATTTTTTAATAACTTCAGTAGCGTAGCCATCCTTCGCCTTATTTTTTTCAGCTTCAGTTAATTCTTTTTCATAGCGTTTCTGGTCATCTATAATTTTTTGATTTTCAGCTGCAATCACTTTGTTTTCCGCATCCACTTTGTCTTTTGCTTCCGAGTTGCGTTTAGCAAGATCTTGAGCATCCTTCTTCACCTTAGCAGCATGATCCAAAATAGCTTGTTGATTAGATTTTTGGACAGAGAGCACAGTCTGCTTGTACTGATCATAAGAAATCTTGGAATTTGGGTCTACCGTAATGTTTTTCGGTGTTTCGGTGATTTTGGTATCTGGGAATTCCTTCTTCACCGCTTCCTTGCTCTTCTTTAACTCTTCCTGAGTCTTTTCAGCTGCATCTTTCGCTTGGTCATATGCACCTTGAAGCGCTTGGTTCTCGGCTATAATTACCTTGTTGTTAGCAATAGCTGTATCAGCTGCCTCTTTTTGAGCATGCTTTTTATCCACATAATCAGAAGTCGTTTGCTCAATTTGTTTCTGTTGTTCATTTTGAGCTGCCGCAATTTCAGATTGAGCTTGCTGCGTCGCTTCAAGATTCGTTGTTACCCCTTTGTCCACCGTGGCATCTTTTACCACGTTGACACCTTCTGCTTGAGCTTTAGCTACTGCCCCCTCAAGAGTTTCTGTGTTGTTAGACAAAGAAACAGAGCCGTCTGCTTGATTTGCTTGCTTGATAGCAGCTTGATTTTCAGCCGTTGGCGCTGGCTGGGTATCTTTCAAGTTAGAAGCGGTATTGGCAACGGCTACCGGTGTTGCATCCGTCACCTCATCTGCCTGCGCAATCTGAGCTGTTCCCATCAGGGCAGCTAAGCCAAGAATCACACCACAGGTTCCCCAACGTTTTGTTTTTCTGATAGACCCGTAGGCCTTTGTATCAAGATTTGATTTCATGATTTCTCCTTTAGTTTTTAATATAGTATTGGTTTTTATCTTGTTTCGATATAAGTCGAAGGAGCTCTTGCTCTAAAGCATACAATTTTCATTTCTTCCTCTTTCCAATTAAAAATTTCAATCGCTTTTCCATCTTTATCTGATCCTGATATTTATCTGCTTTAACAAACACACCATCAGACTTTTTCAACAAATTCTTTAAAAACAATCTGACACCTCCAATTAAAAAGCCACCAAGAAATCTTGATGACTTTAGCCGAATTAATTTACCTCAGATTTTCGTTTGATTCGCAAGAAACTCAAAAGTGAAATAGTTACTACACCAAACAGCCCGAGGCTTGAAAGTTCTTCACCTGTTTTAGGCAAGCCAGTTGATCTGGACACAGCAGGAGCTTGATAAACCGGATTAGTAACTTTCGTTGCTTGATTCTGAACTTGACCTCGTACATAATCCACAATCTTACCATTTTGAACTACTGGAACCGGATTTCCTCCAGCCTGCTCAATACTTGCTTTTTGAGCTGCTAACTTTTCTTGATGCTCAGCTTCTTTTTGCGCTGCTAAATAAGCACGATAAGCAGATACCAGCTCTTTATGAGCTGCAACTACTTTACTTTGAACTGCTTTTGCTGCTTCTAGTTTGGCTTGGGCTGCTTCAAGCACTGATTTCTTTTCTTTCAATACTTTTTGAGCAGTCGCAAGAGCAACTTTTGCTTTTTCTAAAAGCTGAGGAGCAGTCTGCAAGATTTCTACTCGTTCTTGTGATGCTTTCAAGTCATTTTGTGCTTCTTTAAGTGCTTTTTGGTGATTGGTAACGACTTCTTTCGTTCTACCAAGTTCAGCTTGTTTCGTTGCCAATACCGCCTTCTCAGCCATTAGAGCTTCATTCAATGTTTCGCGTTCAGCTTGTTTTTCGGCCAGCTTTTCTTTTGCTGCCTCAAGTACTTTCCGTTTAGTCTGAACATCCGCATTCAGTTGAGCCAACGTTGCTTGAGCGTCCTTATTTTCTGAATCAGCTTTTGCCAGTTCGGTTTCTGCCTGAGTTAATTTTGCTTCCGCTGCAGGTGTTTTTAAGGCTGTGTTTTGAATAGCAGCACGCTGAGCCACTGCTCTTTCAGCGGTAGATTTTGCCTCTTCGTAGGCTGACTGTGCTTGTGTCTTTTTCGCTTGTGTTGCATCATTAGCACCCTTTGCAGCAGTAAAGGTTGTCTGGGCTTGTGCTAGAGACTTTTGAGCAGCTTTAATTTGACCCTCGATGCTAGCCACGTTGTTCTTCGTGTCAATCTTAACATCCTGATGCAGTCGATTTTTCAGCAAATCAATTGTTTTAGAGTCTGTTCCAACGTAGTGCATAGCTACTAACCCACGATCCAGCTTCCGAGTTGCTACACCGATATACTGCAACATGACCGACTCCCGATCCAGCCCTGAAAAGTTTAGTGCATGACCCCAATCAGCATGCTTATCGTAAAACATCATCATAACCAGATTATTGTAAGCTTGTTGTTTCAGATCAGCTAGTGTCACTACATCACTCGGGCTTTGATACCCAATATTCTCCGAGAGCAAACCTTGGTTCCCTTGAACCAGTCCGACTTCTTTAGCGGCTGTATTTAAAGCATCCTGATCATGTCCATATTGATTAGTAGACAGCTGAGTCGCTTTCTGAGCAACCTTCTGCATATCTCGATTGACCAAGACTGGAATATCATCCGTTCCCATCAACCGGCGGAAATCATTGATCAGTTGTGCATTAAATGCAGCCAATGCTTCTTGAACCTCAGTTGATAAATTATTGACATCGGAAATCAGCACCTTCTTATCAGCTTCGCTTGGTTTAAATGGAGAAGCTGGATTGCTGTAATAAGTCTTACCTCCGTCCGGCGAGCTAAATCCAGCAGCAATCATGCCTTTCTTGGCAATTTCTTGCAGTTTATTTGAATTTTCTTCCGTAGGATTGTTGAAATAAGCTTTTAAAGCTTCAGCATATCCAGCAGGATAGGTGATAGAGCTGGTTTTCAAACTATCCAGCAGACTTTGAGTCTTGGATAGCTTCTCTTTAGCAACTTGATACTGAGCTTCGGTTTGATCCGCCTGTGCCGTTGCTTGAGCTAATGCCTGTTCTTTCGTCAGCTTATCTGCTTCTGTAGCTCTTACCTCACTTTCCGCCTCTTTCAATTCGGAAGCACGTCGAGCATCAGCTTGTTTGGCAGCCGTTAATTCTGTTTGAGCCTGTGAAACTGCCTCTTTGCTGGCTTCTAAGTTGTTTTTGGCAGTTTCAGCTTTGGCAACAACGTCTGCAACTCCTGTTCCGTCAAGAATAGCCTGCTTTTCAGCTACGACCTGCTCTGCAGCTGTCACTTCTCCCTCTTTGTCAGCCAGCTTGCTTGTAGCTTCGGTAACTTTCGCTTCCTGCTCAGTCACACTTTTTTCAGCTTGCATTTGTGTAGCTTCCGCAGTTTTCAAATCATCTTGAGCTTGCTTTTCAGCACCCTCTTTTGCGGCTACACTAGCTTTTGCCTGCTGAATATTTTCAGGAGTAGCTTCCTTAACGGCTTCCTCTGCCTGAGTAACCGCTTCTTTGATTTCCTTGACTGTTTTTTCAGCAGAAGTCACCTCTGCCTGAGCTGCATTTGTGATTCCCTCTTGGAATTTAACAGCTGAGTCCGCCTTATCAACTTGCTCTTGTGAGATAGCCACATCAGTAGCAGTTACTGCGGAATGTTTTTCAACTGCCTGCTGTTCGCTACCCAAAATTGGCTCTAAAGGTTTCACCTCTTCTGCAAGAACTTGATTAGTTGCACCAACAGCTCCTGTTAAAATAGCACTAGCTAACACAACTTTCTTAACTTCATTCATGATTTCCATTTTGTTCTCCTTTTTGATAATTACTTAAAATATTGCTTGTGTGAATAGTCTTCTAGTTCTCGTGAAATATCACCGGACACTCGCATCAATGCAAAAGTCACATAGACCAGAATAACCGATACTAGAAGAATAATTGAAAATATTAGTTGGACAATACTCATTTCTTCTCCTTTTCATAACATCACCTATCTGCTTTCAGCAACAAAGAAAGATTTCCTTGCTCCCTAAAACAGATAGATGAGGACTCTATCTGTTAAGTTTTAACGATAGGTCGATGATAGCCTTTACCAGTTAGCTGCAAGATTGTCTTATTTCCCTGTTTGATTCGTCTAGCAACTAAAACATCACCACGTTTGATTGTCCGGATTTCATTATAAATTTTTGAGTATTCCGCAACCATCTCAACCGATTGAAGTTTTCCTGCCACATAACCTTTTTTAGGTATTAAACCATGCTTACTGGTTAATTTAACTTCTTCACCACTTACAAGCCGTGCAGTTGTATCGCCTTGCAAACCTAGTCGTCTTAAGTCAGTGAGTGTGACCTCACTAGTTGATTTTATTTGATTCATCTTGTCCTCCTTTATTTGAATCAAAGGCTGATTTACTGCCATGCCGAGTTGATGCCGTAGCATCTCTACTGTGTTTTTTACGCACGATTTATAGTTTAGGAATCGCAAACTCTTTCGTCTTACGGGACAAGTCAACCGTGACTTTCCATGATGCAGTCAGCACTAGATATACTTTCTAGTTACACACCGCCCCTATTCTTCTTTTTATGCCTAGACTGCGCTAATCGGGACAGTGGGGGTATTCAATTTTCAAAGGTCAAAAGTAGTTTTATGACTTACTCAGGTCAAGTATTTTAGAAATATGGAACTATCTTAATCCAAATCTTCACCTACTAAAGAATCGTAAACATGTACGATAATTTCTTCATTACCTATAATTGATTTCATCTTCTTAAACTTCTTTAAAACAACTCCAACTGCTTCTTCGACTGAAAATTCATCCAAAGTATTTCTGTACGTTGCAAGCCCTGTTCTGCCGTTGCCGCAAATTCTATTCTTTCCCAATTAGATAACTGCTTGTTATAAAGTTCACTATCATAACCGCTAAGTAATATTTTTGCTTTAGACTGATTCAATTCTTCTAAAAGTTCTACATGATCCTGATCTTCCATCTCTACTGTATACTGCTTTCTTGTCCTCGTACTCAAAACATAAGGTGGATCAATATACATACAGACATTCTCACGATTATATTCTGAAATTAAATCCAAAGCCGGCCGGTTCTCAATCTGTACTTGTTTTAAGCGGATAGCTGCTTCTTGGATAATTTCAGGAAGTTCATTCCAATGCTTCACTGCATAAGCTCTTTCTCGACCGTTCACATCACGCTTCCACCCAGACTTTTCAAAATTGCGAAAACCATGAGACATTAAAGAACGGATAATAAAATTGACCGCTTTATCAACTTCATTATGAGGATTAGTCTCCCAAGCCTTATCATAAATAGCTCGACTATAAGGAATTAAAAATACTTTTTCGGCCAGCTCGTCTGGATAACTCCGAATCACTTGAAACAAATTGACAACATCGTCATTCAAATCATTGATTGTTTCAATAGAACTTGAAGGTTTATTAAATAAAACTGCTCCACTTCCAAAATACGGTTCAAGATAACTTTTATGTTCAGGAAATAAATCAACAATTTTCTTAGCTAGATTCCACTTGCTTCCTGGATAACGAAGAATAGTTTTCATTTTTCATTACCTCTTAAACTAGTGCAGTCTTTCCTGAAATCTCATATTTCATGTCAGCATTCCTATGAGCAATCATTTTCGCCTCTAACCTACGTTCCTCTTTAAGATTTTCCAGACATTTCAACAAATAAGCTAGAGGACTTTCCGAATCAATTGGAATCCGCTCGATTATATCTAACACTTCACCACTCGTCACATACCCATCTGAAAGATATTGTCCAATCATCATTTTTTGATAGTGGGTTAATTTATAATTTTGAAACTCACCTGTAAAAAGATCTAATTGCGTAAATTTTCCATTATACCTATCAGTAATCAATTGCAGCAGAGAATAATATTCCGGCTTAATATATTTCACAGATTGACCTGGAATAGATAAATCATTAGCTCCAGAAGGCGAGGAAATTTCTTCTGAAATTTGCTCAGCCTTTCTAGAACTATTATCACTTTCAGTTTCATTAGAATTAGTATCACTAGATTCAGTATCATTAGATTCTGATTTTCCGACTTCTTGAGTTCGGTTTTTCCGACTTCTGGAATTCTGATTTTCCGACTTCTGGAATTCTGATTTTCCGACTTCCGCCATTACCAAGGGTTTAACTACGTTTTCATCTCTCAATGAACCAAGATAAATTAAATTTGGCTTGTTCAATCCTTGACGAACTTCTTCTAAAAGATTATATTTTTTAAGTTCTTTTTTAAGCTTTATAACCTTGTCTTTACCACAACCTAACATATCGCCAATCTCTTCAACTGTGAAAATAAAATAGATATTACCATCTTCATCAATCCAGTTATTTTTAATTGACAATTCAAACCTATCTTTCAAAATAGCATATAGAAGTTTTGAGTATGCAGACATTCTTTTATAAAAATTGGATTCAAAAAGTTGCTTTGGCACACGGAAGAATCTCTCACTATTGTTTACTTGTTTAAGTGAAATCCTTTCCATACTTACACCTCTTTCAATCTGAAATCACCTTTTGAATTAAATCCAATCAATCCAAAAGACTCAAGTTCTTTAATGCTTGCCGTTGTTTCTTGCCGTGTTAAACCCGTTTCCCTCATCAGAAATTGGATAATCACCTCTCGGGATATTTTCTCCTTAGTTTTTCTTTTAGTCATTTTTACCTCCCAAAAATACGAAAAAAGAGTTAACAGTTTTTCCTGTTAACTCAATATTTTTTATTTACCTCAAAACTCTAGACACTTACTCTTCTGTAGGTATGTATCTGGATTTCTGAGATCAAAAATTACAGAACCTTTCACAGAAATAAATAATTGAATTTGCTCTAAGGTTTCGAGCATCGAATAAACTATTAAAACAAGAAGCCCTATCTAAATTAGATAAAGCTTCTTTGAGTCTTATTCAATAACTTGGCCAGCATCTTTCAGAACATCTTCTGGTACAGTAATGCCAAGTTCTTTGGCATTTTTGGTATTGATAACAGATTTACCTGTATCGAAAATATCCACTGCAGTGTCAGCAGGTTTGGCACCTTTAAGGACTTTAGCAGCCATTTTCCCTGTCGCAACACCTAGGTCATACTGGTCTACAACGACAGATGCAAGGCCACCTTCTTCTACCATGGCTGTCGCACTTGGATAAATCGGTTTCTTAGCTTCTTTATTGCTGGACACAACTGTCGCAAAAGCTGACGCAATAGTATTGTCGATTGGAATCCAGATAGCATCAACCTTGCCAGTCATGACATTCATGGTTGAAGCAATTTCATTGGTTGAAGGAACAGAATATTCTTCTACCGTGTAGCCCGCCTCTTCAGCCAATTTTTTGAACTCTTCCACCTGAGTTTTAGAGTTGTCTTCACTGCTAGAGTAGAGCACACCGATAGTCTTAACGTCTGGAGTCAGTTTTTTAATCAGCTCTAGCTGTTGCTTGGCTGGATTGTGGTCAGAGACACCAGTGATATTGCCACCTGGCTTATCCAGATTTTTCACTAGATTTGCTCCGACTGGATCAGTTATAGCTCCCATGACGATTGGCTTATCCTTAGTAGCCGCAGCCAGCCCTTGCGCAGACGGAGTCGCAATACCAATCAGCACATCGTTGTCATTGGCCACTAGCTGCTTGCTCATGGTAGAGACCTTACTCTGATCGCCCTCAGCATTCATAAAGTCAATCTTAACCTTGTCTCCCTTATAGCCTTCCTCGGCCAAACCATCCTGAATCCCCTTGTAAATCAAATCCAGCGAAGGATGACTGACATACTGTAGCACGCCGACCTTGACCGTTTGACTCTCACCACCAGTATTAGAAGTGTTATTTTTGCTGTTCAAGCTGGAATAGACCATCCCACCGATTGCCAAAACAGCCAGAATCCCTAAAATAGTCATTAAACGTTTATTTTTCATGTTCTTTCTCCATTTCTCTCTTTTATATTCAATCCCTAGGGACGCCATCGTTTAAACATAGGCAATTCTCCTTATTTTTTATAATAAACAACAAAAAAACCTCACACAGGTACTCTGTGTGAGGGCGTAAATCGCGGTGCCACCTCAATTATGGAAAAAAGATAGTATTCTCCATATCTCTGTCTTGTCATCAAACAAGCTGCACTGTAAGGTGTGCCCACCGAATTCTTATTGTTTCAAATTCATATTTATCAATTAGCCCAATTTCGTAAAGATTTGCTGCTCATTTCCACCACCCACAAGCTCGCTAAAAACAAATTCATCTACTACTTTTCTAATTTCCTATATTGTAAATTTTTCCTGAAAGGATGTCAAGACTTTTTTTGAAATCGTATGTGGTAGAATTTTTTAGAATAGGCAATTCTGTATGAAAAAGGAGAACTTGTCACCGAGTTGTAATCAAAAAGACTGAACAATTTCTTGCTCAGCCCTTGACATAGATACGTTTATCCTGTATCATAAATTAGAGACTGAGTAAGAAGTGCGAGTTCTTACTCGGTAAGGCGGAAGGTGTTAGCGCACCTTTCGTCTTTTTTTATTCGATTAAGTTAGTTAAATTATAACACACACCAACACACAACGCAAGTATTTTATATAAAAAACAGCACAAAAAGACCTTTATCACAAAGGTTATTATTATATAACTTTATATCTATCTTTTTATCTATAAATTACGATATTTGCCATATCTGAGGCGACCAACTGATTGAACATCATAGCTCTTATTATTCTTATTCTGTTCTTGTTTGATTTTTCCAGCACTAAAAGACTCTAGATCGATATACTGCTGATAATACTCACGCCAGGAACCAAAAAAGAGTTCTCTTAACTCGCCTTCATAAGCCATGACAATCATTTGACTCATCGTCTCAGCCCCCTGTATCGTCCAATACATGCCTCGCTTCTTCATACGGTAAGTAATCTTACGATGCTGTGACTCCATCACACCAATCCCTGCATGACTGAATCCTCTCAATTCTGCTGGTTTAGTGTATTGAAAGTTGTTAAGCAGCTTTCTTTTGAAGCTTTCAAAGACTGCCAGTTCTTCTTCATTCAAAGCCAATGCTTCTGTTGTATCTAAAACTGTTCGTAGTTTTCCTTTATCGTGCTGCTTAATTGCTTGAAAAGCACTATCCAGGAGCTCCTCTGAGTAAAGTTTGAAAAAGGACTTTAGCTTCTGGTCAACATGATATTTATCCCAAAAGTGCTCATGTCGTTTCACTTTAAGAGCTTTCGCAATCTCTTTGAAAACATAAGGGGTATAGCCATGGCCACCATCTGAATTGGTAATCAATAATGTATCTTCGTCTATTTCAAAATGATTATAAAGATAGTCCAATACTTTGTCACGAGTCAGACGATTGTCTAAGGAAATAAATTCTTTTTTGTCCTGTAACTCAAAACGATTACTCCCTACTTTTTGACTACCTGTATGTACCACAAAATGAGACAAATCAACGTTTCGATTATCTAATTCTTCTCCTCGAGCTTTGACCATCACTCCATCTCCTTCAATATAAATCACATTGACATGCTTTTTATCAACAGGAAACCCTTCCTCAAAAAAACGATAGGCTTCCCGCTCTTTGAGTAAATGATGACAAAGTTTAACCGCTTTAACAACGGTAGGCTTTGTAATCACAATGTGATAGACCATCTGAACAGCTTTAATGACCTTATCATAAGGCATCATAGTAGAAAGATAAGCAATTTGGTACATGAATTCCCAGGAGAACCGGACATTCTTTTTTAACCCTAGTTCCTCGTCTACGGGGACTACCCACTGATTTCCTTTTTTCCATCGACGACGGCGAAAAGTAAACTCTCCAAATGTAAAAGCTACCGTACGCTCCATAGAATGGATGCAGGTATAGCCTCTGGCCTTCATAATCGGAACCATCTGATCATCATACTTAGAGACAAACTCATAGAAATTTGTCGCATTTTGTGCAATTAGTTGTTCTTTTAACTCTCGTTCTTCAAAGATTGTCATTGCCTCTCTCCTCTAAATTAGAATAACGAGAACTATTTTAAAGATTCATTAATCGCTTTTCAAATTTCTTTTGATTTTGGCACCAAAAAAATGGCCAATAATCTCCTTAAATACAATAAGAGAACGGTTCAAAATTAAAAAGCTAGAGTTCCGCCATTGGGAATCTCTAGCTTTTTTGTGACTGAGAACTATTTTGTCTCAGGTTCTTTCATATTATTTATTTTCCTGCTTTTTTCGTTCAATGGAGGTACGGATACTCTCCGCAAAAGCAAAACAAATGGGCCATGAAACAAGTCCCCAAAAGCCCCAGACAATCAGGTCTGCGATAAAGGAAAAGCCACCTGAAAAATGAGCCCCTAGTGCAATGATTAAAATCGGTAATACTAAAACAGGAACGAATTTCAAAGCCAATAGTCCAATGACTAACAAGAAAAACATGCTTAGCCCAATAGATTGATAAAAAATATACAGCGCTATTGCCACAATCAACCACCAGAACGTCTGAACCAGTTTTTTAATGGAAACAAAAATAATCATAGCTTTACTCCTTGATATATGGAACCAATTTATCGGTTAAATAGATACGATTAGGCTGGTTATTACCTGATTTCACTTCTTCTATCAATCCATATTGAGCTAACTTTTTCTTCAGGGAAATAACGGTTGTCTTACCCTGGTTGAACAGTTCACATAAGTCTTCAACCCTAAAGTGAACATAGGTAGCCCCATTGTCATCATAGCCTTTTTGAATAAAATCTAACGGTTCTCTTAAACGATCTAACAAAAAAGAATAGACCAAAATCTCTTTATAATTCAATCCCTTAAAGTCATCATGCTCAAATAGGACTTTAGGAATATAAATTTGTTCAGAATCTGCATCTATCAATGATGGGTCTAAATCGGATAACGTTGATAAATAAGCCATGGTCGCACTCCTTATTTTTCTTTACTCTTCAGTTTTCGCTGCATCTTTTCCCATTCCTGAAGGATCAATCTCTCCAAATAATCTGAGGCAGATTTAGCTCTATGATAAGCCACCAAATCTTCTAACTTATCATAACGGACATCATAATGTAGCGAGAAGGGGAAGCGACCCTTTTTATTGTAGCTATCAGGTGACTTTTGAGCTGCTTCTTTACGTCGTATTGGGGTTCGTCTTTTAGGCGACTCCTTGTCAAAGGTTTCTTTTAGTTGGGCAAAGCGATTCTCTGTCATTAGGCTGTCTCTCCTTCCAGTACTGTTAAGATATTTTGATAGACAGTTTCTATATTATCATAAAACTTCTGATGATTTTCCTTTTGTTTGGTTGTCATAGATTCACGTTGCTCAAAGACACTTTGGTTAATCACCAAACTCTTAGCCACCAGTTCTTTCTTCTGAATGGAACCTAGGTAGGCTTCATCTTCCTGAACAACATCCAAAAACTGCTTACAGGTTTCTGTCACGTTGTTACCGTAATACTCAATTTTATTGCCAATAAGATAAGCTTCAGCTTTCACATAGCTTTTCTTTGTGATAACCTCAACTGCTTCACTCTTAATATAGTCCACAAACTTTTTAAGAGCTAACCAGGCACGAAAACCATTTGTAGAAGCATCCGTTACACCCAGGACAATATCTGAAACGGCTATAAAGTTAGCTGTCACTAAACTTTCATCATTGTGCGTATCAATCAAGATAATGTCGAACTGTTCGGCTAATTCATCATAATGCTCACTGAACCACATAAAGAGCTGAAGATATTTATTATTTCGACTGTTGAGGTCTAATTCTTCATCAGTTAGCCGTTCGTCCCCACGAATTAAACTAAGATTATCGTTGATACGACAAATTTCATACTCACCTGTTGTAAAAATATCATAGATAGTTTTGTCACTCGTCACATCAAAGGAATGCGTTAAATTACATTCTCTAGCCCCATCAATTAACAAGACACGTTTCCCCATAACTCTAGACAGCCAATCTGCTTCATTATAGGTTTGGCTACTTTTTCCGCCACCACCCTTATCCAAGTTTGTTGTTTGAATCTTCATAAGGCTCCCTCAATCATTATTTATTAGATAAATAGTTATATAACTTTTTATACCTTTATTCTATCTCAAATAATAATATTTGTCAATAAAAAATACACAAATTGTTATATAACTTTTTGTGCATTTCTTCTTGTTAACTATCCAAAAGTGCCACCGATATTACCGCCAACATAATTTTTCAGCTGGATTTGATGGACTGTTGTATTGAAGTTTCCGACAAAATAACAATTATCCTCTCCGTCTTTCGTCAAGACAATCAAAAACTGAACAACGTCATCATTGTCTGATCTTGTCACCTCTAGTTTAGAAGATTGATAACTGTACTGATTCACTAGAATGGCCATCGCCAATGTTTGAATCATCCCGTCTTGACTCATGGATAAATGATTCTCGAACGTCCCTTTGACCTCTGTCAGATGGTTAGCTTGATGAATGGCTTTGATGGCCTCCTCAAATGCTTTTGCTACTTGTTGCTTCTGCTCCTCACTGCTTTCTGTATAGGGATGTTCTAACTTTAATTTAGCTGTTCGATAGTTCTTCTCATCAGCCGTCTCTGGCTCAGCTACTGAAGAAGGTTTAGACTCTGAAGGTCTTGTGTGTTCCGTCTGAGAATTTTCAGGTTTGTTGCTGGTGAAATTTCTGTAAACAGCTATTCCTGAAAAAAGAAGTAATAAGCTAATCACCATTACAAAAATCATATTTTCTTTTATCCATTCTTTCATTGATCTATCCTTTTTATTTTCCGAGTTTAGGGGCTTTACCGTCTGGATAAGCAAAGGTCGTGATTTCTGCCCTTTGCTGTTCTGGGCTCCAGATACGATAGTTCCAGGTATATGGTTTTTTAAAGGAATCCCAGCCGCTTAGGGGTGTGTTCTGCTCTACTATCAAAATTGAGCCATTTTCAAAGACATGACAGACAATCCCTGTATGGCCATAGCCACCGCCGCCATTCTGAGTCGAGAAGATAGCGCCTTTCTTAGGTGTTGTTTTAACGCCATTTCCAAAGATATTAGCCCAAGCAGCTGCTTGATCTTTCCCGTTTCCACTAACGGATCCTGAATGCCCCCAGAGGTGATTTCCAAGACTAATGGTTAGGTTTACACATTGCCCATCAAACCCTGGTCCATTACCTGTGACATACCAACCTGTAGAACCAGCATACTCCATACCAAGCGTTTTTGGATCGATAATATATTGCTTCAAGCTGTCTGGAAGATTATCAGGACTATAGCCCCATGCAGTCGCATCAGATGGAACTCGACCTGTTCCATCAGTAGCACCATTTGAAGATGAATCGCTACAATCCTTACTCTTACTACTGGTAAAAGTATCAGATGGACCACTATCTCCAGGTGAAGATGTGGCGCCCTGATAGGGCTTTTCTCCATGAGCACTAATAGCTTCTTTATCCAACCACTCATACTTTTTCCCAAGCGTATTGTACATATCAACCAACTTGGTTTTATAGCTGCTGTCAGTTGCCCAGCCACCGTCCGCAATGGAAGAAAGAGTTGCGATACCATCAGTGTTATTGATGGCTTTTGTATAGAGGGTTTGGTGAGCCATGAACTCAGCTTTCCCCACAATCCCTGCATCATAACTAGCAAACCAGGTATAAGCACCACCGGTCCCATCTCCGACATTAGCTCCTGGTTTGGTTCCAGATAAGTCGATACTATTTTCTCCATAGGTCGCAATTGTGACTGGAAAGTTACTCTTACTGGAGGTTTTAACGCCTCCCATGTTGTGTGCTTGCCAAAACGATGTGCCATTAGGATTGGAGAAGTTAAACCCATTTTCAATCATGGTCTGCGTGATGGACGCAGATGGCAAGAAGCCACCTGCTTTCCAGGAAAGAATATAGGCTTCTTTGTGTTCCTTTACAAAGGAATCAATAGAACCATCACCTGAAGAAATAGAGGAATTAGTAGAAGCTGAAGTTGAGATCTCTGTCGTACAATTTGTCTGTGTGCCACTAACGGCTCCTAAAATACCTGCTAGGATGGTAACTCCCACACTAATCAGAAAGACAACAGAGACTAGTGGAAGCAGTATTTTCAAGAAAACGACTTTTTTCACATCATCCCTCTTTCTACCATAAGCCTAAAATCGTCTTTATAATGGCATAGAAGATTAAGAAAACAATAAAGCCAATTCCTACCTTCTTCAGACTTTTTAGGAACTCTTGATCGCGTGCTTTTTGAGCAGACAACCGCTTTGGATCCGATTCTCCTTCAGAAGCAAAATAATCCCGTTCTGCTTTCATTTTAGCCTTCGTGACCAACACATATTCATCAAACGCTTGTTTTTTCCGACCAAAATAGCCGAGTTGATTGTTCTTTTGCGACATAAAACTTTCCTTTCCTTCTACTGGATACCACCATAGCGTTGTACTTCTGGAGTTAATAATTGCTGGTTAAAGACTAAATTTCCAACTCCTGCAATATTCATAAATAACTGACCCTTAATTAAGCGTGGTAAGGTCTCAAGTTCAGATTGATTCATCGAACCTGCTAGGGCATTGGCAAGCAAAGGAATGCTTGTTTCGTCTGTCTGCGCAAACACACGGTATTGCATGAGTCCAAAGATACGCTGCACAGATGTGACGTAAGGGTCTTTATGATTTCCTGCGCCAGCTTCAAATAGGATTCCTCTAAGGGAGTTAACAGATAACACAACCCCTGCAAAATTCTCTCCCATGGAATCAATCATATCTGCTAGTAATTCCACACTGCTTTCATACTTGGGATTGATAAGAGTTTGCGCTTCACTAATGTTCACAATGTAATGTTCCATATCCATCTCTGTTAGATTGGGGGTTGCTTTTAGTAGTTGTTTACAGCGTTTGCCGTTGTTTACAATATCAGCTGAGACCAAGGAGAGGACTGAAAAGATTTGAGCATTAAGCAAATGTGGTGTCCCTTTTAGACCTGAAAAGTCAAAGGTCACCACTTGTTCAGAAGAAATATCCTGGAACTCTGTGGTCCCTTCAAACATTTCTTCGTTTGTTGTTAAAAGTTCATTGAATGTTTTGTAAATACGGTTAACGGATTTGATCTCAATCTCATCAGGATTACTTTGCATCATGAGACTACGTTTATAGTCATCCGCAAACAAAATAAAGTCTGATAAAATGGGATACTCTTCATTGACTAAATCGGTAGCTTTCAACTTCTCTGGATTGAGTTTAGGGTTGCGTGCCCATAAGCCTTCCTCAATGTAGAATTCATTTAGCATATCACCAAAGGTCGTTAAGTCATCGCCAGTCGCTTCACTGTTCAGTAGTTTGAAGATACTCTTGAGTTTCTGAATATGCAGGTTGTAAGATTTTTTCTTATCTATAGCCGTTCCTTCTTCATTCGTTACAGTTGGAAAAACTTGAAACATATTAATGCGATTGGCTTCTCCCGATAAGTCTAAAATGAGACCGTGCTGTTGTCTGGTTTGATCAAGAAATGTCCCGTTAGCGTCGAAGTTACGAATGTAGTTCCCTTTTGCATAGAGTCCGTCTGTATGTTTTAAAAGAAAGGAGCGTTGACCCATTTTTGGATTGCCTGAGAGAATCATAAAGGAACGCGTCCTGCGTTCATCTCGTTCTAAGAAGTTGAAATTGACGGCCCCTTTCGTCGGGGTCCAGCCCAAATAGACTCCTCGCTGATCTTCTAGCTTGGTATGATTAAAGAAATAGCCACCTGCTAGGTCATGCGCTCTAATGGGAATCCCACGTCTATGATTAGGTAAATCAATTTGATATTGTGCTGGAATAAAGGGTGCATGATACTCAAAGTCCAATTCTCCTGAGAGAATGGTTGACTTGAAGTTTGACGTCTTATCTTTAATATCCTCCACCTTCTTGAAAAGCGCTTCTTTCGTTGAGGCTGAAGAATAGTTGCGCACATACATCCCCAACATGGCGATGTTCTTCTTTTTAATATCTCGATCTAACTGAGTAAGATCCTTGATTTCATCTAATTCTTGCTGATTATCAACGATTTTACTGTTACTTGTAATACGCGTCGATTTTTCTTCTATGGAATCCTTAATCTCTTGCTTCAGCTCTTTGTTGTTGGCTCGATAAAGCGATAAGAACGAACGGGTTCCAGGAATTAACATAAGATCTGATAGCCAAAAACGATCTAAATCTTCTGATGGATACTCGTAAAAATGAAGGGCAGTATGATATCCGTCTCCACTCATCCAAGAGCGGTCATCTTTCTTGAAATCAATATTCCCCTGTGGTTGAATCCGACTGAGAAAAGCGAGGTCATACCCTTGTGCTTTTAGCTGCCGCTGTCTGCGTTTTGATAATTCTGGCATACTCTTCTCCTTACACTTTTTCGTTCATATTGTTAAATTGCTTTATGATTTGTTCCTTCTTGATTCGGGTAATTTCTTGAGGAACAAAATCATTATTGCCATAAGACTTAGCTTTGCGAACCAAGTCATCTAACTCGCTCGTCGTTGGGGCAAAGAGCCACAGAATAAATTCTGTGTTATAGATTTCCTGTTGAATACTCTCTTCCACCTGAAGCTCATTTATGAGAATCATCTCACGATCATGCAACTGCAAGTAGCGACGTGAGTCAGGTAATAGCTTTGCCTTTTCTTGACGCACCAAACTCAAATGATGGCGGAGGTCCATCATTTGTGTATCTGTATTGGTTGGTAGGGTCGTTGTTTCAATCTGAATATCTGTATTGAAGTCCGTTAACCATTTTTCAAAATTATCAATAGTCCGTCTGATTTCATTGTAAGAGAGCGACCCTAAGTCCTTTCCTGGAATCTCCATCAGCTGAAGATAACCATAATCGACTAACTGGATGTATGCTTGACGATTATCAATAATGGATTTCACATCCAGCAATTCCACACAGGAATGGAGGTCAAAATATTCCTGGTTGCCTTTCTTATTCTCTTGTTTTCGACCTAATGGTCGCTTCGCATTAGGCCTCATTTGCGTTTGTTTAATAGCCATTAATGGTTCTCCTTTCTATGATAATTCAGGCTGACATAGCGCTTGCGGCGTCTTCTAAAAAAGAGGAACATACTATTCCAATTCTTCTTTCCACCATTTGTCGGTAAAACTAGATACAGACACATCAACGGTGTTAGAATCACAAAAGCAAGTAATTGCGGCCACTGGCTCGTTGGAAAAATCTTCGTTCCAATAGACACGGCTGCCACAGCTGATCCGCCTACAAAAACAATATCAGCCATCACTAACCCTATAATTTTGACTTTGGCATAAATGTCCCGTGGGACACCATATTTCTCATCCATCTAATCAACTCCTTTTCATTGGTACTTCCATCATAAGAGATAATGAAATTCTTTGCATTAAGGGGACAAATCAATTCTAGCTAATGTTTAAGATGTTGATGTTACATAAGAAGTTATATATCTTTGTATATAAAAAAGAAGCCTCAAGATGAACTTGAAACTCCTTTTTGTTAACATGAAACATACAATGTTAATAGTT
Organism: Streptococcus sinensis; assembly: GCF_000767835.1. GTDB lineage: Bacteria > Bacillota > Bacilli > Lactobacillales > Streptococcaceae > Streptococcus > Streptococcus sinensis. Next base: position 45,173 of record NZ_JPEN01000068.1, read on the forward strand.
TGCCTTTTTTTGAAAAAAACGTAAACACCAATAACTACCTATCACACTTGAGATTTTTTACCATATTGAAAAATACATCTTCTGACAAAATAGTGATCTCTTGTCCTTCCGCTATTCGAGCGAGAACTGCTTCATACTTCTTAGAACGCTTATCCGGTTCAAAGAGATTTAACTGCTTATGACCTGCCAGTAGAATCTCCGTTTGACTAGAAACATACCCTTGGACAACAGCTCCTTGATTTTCTAAAAAGACAGTCACTTCTTGTCGTGTCATCGGACGTAAACTTCCTGTAATCACAATGATCTTACCAGCAACATCAATCATAAGCTTTACTCATCACTTTCATCAATTTCGGCCCCTCTGATGTGTGATTGACCTTGCATGCGCTGAGCGGACTGCTGCATTTGTTGGTTCATATAGTTCATTTGGTGCATGGATTGTTGGAGATTTCGTCTTGCTGGAGAGTCTATTTTCGGTTTTTTAGGAACATCCTTAGTCGCATTTGGGATAGGCATTTCTTTAGCTGGTGCTGTCGGATCACTAATACCAGAGAATGCTTCACCTGAAGGCTCTGTAGAAGATACCGTAGGGTCTGTAATCCCTCCACCAGTTGGTCCAGCCTCATCTGAGATAGTTCCAAGACTATCAAATCCTGCCGAAGCATCTGGATCATATGGCGAAACAGGTTGAGGATAATCCTTAAAACTATGATCTTTCAATCCACGATACACCGCATCATGGCCAGCTTGTTCTTTCTGATCAATATGATCAGAAACGCCTCCTGCAAAGTCTTTGACTTTCCCAATAGCCTCTTTCCCCATCAGGTCGGCAGCACTATACATGTTACTTAAACCTCCTTTGGCTGCGCCTGCCACTCCTTGGTCTTTCACTGCATTGAAGGCACCGCGAATACCACCACCCGTTGTTGCAAGACTATTTCCGAGTACCTTACTACCTGATGCAACAGCTCCTGGAACTTTGCTTGCGACATTCATGCCAAAGCCACCAAGTCCCATAGCCGCATGACCAACAGCACCTGCTCCTGTCGCAAAGGCTTGACCAGCCATCATGGCTCCAATGAGTTGTTGGGCGGTATCACTGTGACCCGTTGACACACCAAGCCAGCGTTCAATCATAGAAACGCCTTGCATGGCCGCAAAGAAAAGTCCGATATAAACAAGGCAAGCTGCCAAACATTGTTCCCACATGCTAAGGCCATCGAAGAAACCACCTGAGAGCTTCGTTATTGCCGATACAGATAGAGTTGGTAGATCTCGACAAATCTCAAGAGTCACCCGCATAATTACCACTTCAAAGAAAATACCTGCTATAGCACCACCCATGGTTCGTAACAGCTCTTTATACTTCTTAGAGTTGGATAGTGAAGAATAACCTTGGAGCGGGGAAATCATGGCTTGGATGATAATATCAAAGACGGATTTTACTAATTTGATTGACATAGCAATCAACAAGACAATCAGGATGATATACTGCATGAACATCCCGATCCAGTTAACTTTGTACCGCATATAAACAGGTTCAAAAGCGTTTAATTGCCCCACAATCTTATGTTCAGTAATCGTCTCAACGCCTGTCTGATTGGCATTCAGTCGATGAAGAAACAATCCTTTTAGACCTTCCTGTTTATCTTCCATTTCATCTAACAAACCTGAATTAGAAGCTCCGTAAGTTGCCCCAAAATCAATCCGTGTCGCAAAATCGGTGGTATCGCGCTTATCCGTGCTATCCGTAATATTATTAACAGGCGTTGAGCCTTCTTTGGGTGGTTTGATATAGCCAAAACTATCCAGCGGAAACAGTTCCGTTGAAAAGTCGTTGTCAATCAAGACCTTGAGGTCCACCACATTGTTCTTCATCGGTTGGATGGCTAAAGATGAGTATTTCTTACTCCCTTCAGGTGCTTCGCTTGAGACTGTTTGAATGTTCATGGCATCTTGAGCAACAACAGAAGAAATGGTTGTTAGCGCCAATGGTAAGGCAGCCGTCACCATCGTGACCAAAAGGAAGTTGGTAATCACTCCTTTATATTTGACAGGTTTCGTGAAAACACCTGTAATAGCACTGACAACTAGAATCAAGGTAAATAAGGTTGTTCCAATTACCTGAAACCAGTAAAAGAACTGCCCAATAACAGTGTTACTATCCCCTAAATAGCCAAAAAGACCAAAGAGCTTGAACATATTATTAAAAACATGTTCAAGACTAACGGTAATTGAATATAAGGCTTTAGCGATGCCACCTGGGATATAAGCTAGGAAGGAAAGAAAAGCTGGAGTCGAATCCAAATAGTTGCTCCAATATTTATAAAAAGAAGCCATCTTCTCCGCATTCTCTCCTGTGATATTCCCGTTGGTCTTACCATTAATATCTAGAAAACCTTTTTCTAGGGCATTGACCAGATCTGAATAAGTGTCGTATATCAACTGAAGGTACCCACTTTCTGTTTATGATACCTTCATCATAAGGGATAATGAGATTTCCTGCATTAAGCGGACAAGTCACAGGAAAACATCAAAAAAAGCCTCAAATGAGACTTTTTCTTTTATTTAGCTTTGCCAGAGAAATCATAGTATCCAAAGCTACGTGGTTCTCGTCCTAAGTAAAAAATACGAATAGATTTGCCACCATCCGATAAGGCGATTTGATAGGCTCCCTCAGAATCTTTTTTTGTTGGATTCTTTTTACGACTAACAATTATTGTAAAGTTATCAGTTCCTTTGAGTTCACCTTCCAACTCATTAATAACACGCTGGGTTCCTGAGGGAATATCATCTTCAGAAATAACAGAAAAATATTTCATATCTCCATAGCTATTAGTAATTGAATTGTCTTTTTTATTAAAGGTTAGTGTGTCATCACCGGCTCTAAATGGATACCCACCACCTGAATCTTCAGAATAACCCGTATAACTATCTTTCAATTCTGTTTTGATAATATCTTCCGTTGATTTTTGACCACAAGCCACAAGCATAACAAGGGCCAGTCCGAGGGTCAGAAAACTAAACCACTTTTTCATGTTCATCATCCATTTCTCCTTGATTTTCTTGATTTCATTATATCAGAAAACTGATTTTTAAGCAATTATACACTTTATTATATAACTTTTTGGTCATCTCGTTAGATAACATCATCCACAAAGAAAATATCGTCATCTTCTTCCTCATCAAAAACTTCTGCGATGACAGCTTGGGTTAGATCAGCTGAAGAAGTAAACTGAGATTGAGCGAGAGGCTTCGATTGTTGCTTTCTCGTTGCTAATTTAGGTGATTCTCCATTTGTTCTCATGCGGTCAGTTAAAGCTATCCGCCAGTCAATAATCTTTCCAAAGGTACTTTGTGCACCCACCGCTATATCCTGCAAATCAAGCTCCCTATGAGCACTCTCTACTGGTATATCCGCCAAAGTCATTGACTGATCAAACTCTTCCTGAAGGAACATGTATCGATAAGGAAGACTGGTTTTCTCATGTAAGAAAATTGGATCTGTCGTGATTTTGCGTCCCGCATTATCTCGACCTTTCACCCCACGTAGAATAACCGCTTCTCCTTCTTGGAGTTTGGCTAACTGTGTCGGTGTCAATAGCTCCTGTTTAGGATTCTCAATAGACACATTAGGGTTAGCTTCGTCTAGGATATTGCTGGAGCGTCTACGACGTGTGATGGTACGAGTTCCTAATTCTTTACTGAAGTACTCATTTGTCTTCGGCTCAGTTGACTTAACATAAATTTTCAAAGAGCAATTTTCTTTAATCGTCTCAGCCGTATTCTCTCCATACTTATCTGTTAACTGCTCTAAATTTTGAATCCAGAGGTAATAGAGGATATTTTGACCAAGACCAATAGAAATCTTCGTATCCATGTGAGGAATAGCAGGAATATTGGTGAATTCATCAAGGATATGAAGAATCCGATTGACACATTTACGACCATTTGAGAGAGCTAACTCATAATTGGCATTAAATAACTGGTCCAAAAACAGTGACACAATGCTGTTGTATTCTGTCCTGTTTGGTGGTGTCACTAAGTAAATCACTTTAGGATTATCTGAATAAATCAAGTCAATATCTTCTTCCTGAAGAAAGACATCCTCTTGTTTATTCAGAACCGTGACCTTGATATGGTCCAGTACTGGTTTCTTCGTGTATTCATCCAAAGCAATAACCTTGCCATGTTTCTGATAAACTTTCTCAGCTGAGAATTGGAAGATGTGGTCACGAATTGCTGAATTACCGTTATTTTGGTGATCAAAGTCAATCGTCACCAGAAACTGCTCAGGAAGTTTTGGCTCAATGACATAAGTTAGGTAGCCTTCCCCATCGATAAGAGCCGTTGCAGCATTGACGTGAGTCACTTGTCTAGTGGTTTTACCCCAAGCTGATTGACTAGTAATCGTCACTTTAGCTGTCTTATGAGCGTATTCATTACGCATGGCAACGTTTGAGCTGGAACGGAACTTAATGGACAGGCGACGTGGAAAACCAACTGACTCTAAGTCAATGGAATTTTTAGAGGTGAGCTTGGCAATATTATCTTGCAAGAAGAGGTTAATGCCTGACATCATGCTTGAGAAGACATTCCCTTTTGTTTCTTCAGAGGCAAAATCAGATGATCTGAAGTTGAGATCAGCCATATCTCTAAATTTAGAAAATTGTTCCTGGTTAATTTTCCGTAAGTTGTCAAAGTAAACCGTGATTTTGGATTTCTTCTTCACTTGTTGATCACGATCTGGATTCTCAACGATTTCTCCAAAATCATTGACAAATACTTCCTCAGAACCCAAGTCAGTTAAGAATTTAGCAATATTACGAACCGTTACAGTGTCCCAGGCATCCTTTTCACCATTCTTGACCGTTTCATTGGCGCGGTCAATGAGAGCCATGGCAATCGCATTAAAGAGAGAAATCGAGGTATCTTCCCAATATTTGGCATTGCCATTGCCGACACCTGGCTTCGTTTTACGGTAAATCGCTTCAGCAACCGCATTAATCCTTGTTTGAGTTATTTCGTAATAGCCTTTTCTAGCTGCTGCTATGGCAAGAGCTAGAGGGTTATAAGACATTGACCAGTCCATGTTTTGGAAAGAGAGGACGTTAACATCATAGCCACGTTGGCGCATGGTCTTATAAGATGACTGATAGTGCTCCCCTTTGGGGTCCGCAATAACCATAGAAGGCTGAATAGCTGCACGGCTATTAATATCAATCGTTGTCGTGATATGCCCCTCTCCTTTACCAGAACGCGTCATACCAACTCCCAGCATATTCGTTGTACTGTCATCAATATAATAGTCACCTGAAGCTTTAGAGTAGATACCTAAAATTCTCTCCGCATTCGTCATATAACGGCTAAAGGTACGGTTTTGCCACAGCATCTGAGAGCCAAGCGTTAATCCTGTTAGATTCTTTCTCGTCTCATGAAGAACAGGAACGCCCCCTTCACCTGGATAAGTTTCTGTCTTATTTGGTACTTTCTTATACTGCTGGTGGATTTCCTTAACCGTCGCAAAACGGTCATCCCCCTCTTCATTGTGGTTATAATCACGGTATTGCTCAAAATTGACCCAAGCAGAGCGCCAGGCAACCACTAGTCCAATCAGAAAAATGGGGACTGCTAGAATGGGCGCTATTACAAACACTCTAGCGTTAAATAGATTCTGAACTAACAAGCTATCCACGTTAAAAGTAATAGTTTGACTATTATCTCTCAAAGTCATAATTGAGAAATAAAGGAATCGAATAGCTGCCCTCAAAACAGTCACCAGATAGTTTGTGAGAATAAACGCTATCAAACTGAATCCCATTCCCATAAACACAAAGCTACGATAATTTTTGAAGTAGAGCAAGGGTTTCATTTCCTTATCAAAACGTTTTCTATCTTGTTTTACAAAAGGAATTTTATAAATGAGACGAAAGAGAATATTTCCTAATAGCAGAAACAGAAATGAAGGAATAATCGTTGCAAGTCGTTTAATAAGATACCACGACCGCTTACCTTTGTCTTTCCCAGTTGACTTCCAGTCAATCTTATGTCTATTTTCCCATAAACGAGCCAGCTCTTTCCTCTTGTTTCTAAGATGGCTCTTAATCATATCCCGATCATTTATAACTCCTTTTATCAGCTGAAAAACGTTCAGTAGAGGTTTTCTGATGATCTTGATCCCCTGGTAACAAAGGTATCCTACAAAACTCAGCAACAAAAAAGCATTGAAACGATTCACTTTAGCTAATTGGATCAGCGTATAATACAGAGCTTCTAGCCAACTAAACATATTGTTCACCTCGAATATCTTCTAAAAAGTGGTTGATCTTCGATCCGTAGAAACTGGAAAAAAGAAAGATCTTGAACTGTAGTTGAGGTGAAGCTAGTTGATAGCGCTCCAAATAAGAGTAAACTCCCTGCTCTATTCCCAGGTGAACCGTCCATCGATGACAGCTTCTACCTTGTTTCAAATAATTTTCAACCTGAAGTGAGTCAGCCATCAAATCATCAGACTGATCATCTATTTGTTTTCTTGTCATAAATAATGTTCCTTTCCAATTTTGTTATAATACATTACTAGTGTAAGAGATAATGGAAATCTCTGCATTAAGGGGACAAGTTATGTCAAGTATCCAAAAAGTTATATAACTTTTTATCTCTTATTCAAGATAATTTCATGCATAAGAGATTATAAAATTAGCTGAAAACGTCTCAGAATCGTCTTCTCAGCACCTGTTTCTGGCATACCGTAGATAAATTACTCACTTCACACAAAAATAGCACGTGATATAAACATCATGTGCTATTTTTTAGTTAGAATGGCTCATCTGCATCTACTGGTTCTGGATAAGATGAAATTTGAGAAGATGCATGCTGAGAAGGATTCCAGTTCCCTTGTTTTCGTCTCGTTGCTGCCTCTTTACTTTCTAAAAAAGTAATGCCATCATGTTGGCTTGGAGCAATATATTGATAACTCCGACGTTGTCCCTGACTGTTTGTATAAGTCCGCTGAATAATTTCTCCTTTTACCAGGATAGGAGAGCCTTTTGATAGGCTTTGTGCCATAATTTCAGCTTGTTTGCCATACACTTGTACATGAAAGAAGCTAGTCAATGGTTTTCCATCATTCCCCTGTAAACTGGAATCACAGGCGAAATCAAACTTAAAACTAACGTTTCCATTAGCAGTTCTTCCAACTGCATCTTCTGGAATGTCTGACACACGACCATTCGCAATAAATTCTTGCATATTATTCTACCTCTTTTCTTTTGTGACCTACAAAACTAAGAGCTAAGAGTATCACTCCTCCAAATAATCCCAACAAAGAAGTTGTTTCTCCAGTAGACGGTAAGCGATTAGCGGATACATTATAATTAACTTTCACTTGCTTATGATTGGTTGGAGTGAGTGTTGGTGTAACAGTTTGTTTCTTTCCGTCCACATAATTTGTAATTTTACCTGTTTCATCCACAACTGGAATTGCTTGTCCGCCTGCTTGTTCAATCGCTGCTTTTTGCGCTGCTAATTTTGCTAAGCGTTCTGCTTCCAATTGAGCCTTATATGTTTTTACAAGCTTAGTATATTGAGCAACTACTTCTGTTTGAGTTGCTTTTAACACTTGCAATTTTGCTTCTTCTTTCTCAAGCAGATCTTTTTTCTCCACTAAAGTTTGTTTAGCTGTCAATAAGTTTTGTTTTGCTTGAGCTAAACGTGCAGGTGCATCTTTCAATTGACGCACTTTTTCTTGAGCCACTGTCAAACGTTCTTTCGCTTGTACCAACTCATTGTTACGTTGGCTAACTAATGCTTGTGCTTTTGTCAAATCAGCTTTCCTAGTAGCTAATTTGTTTTGTTCAGCAGAAAGACTATTTTTAAGTGCGTTAAGCTCTGACTGTTGTTGAGCTAATTCAGCTTTTGCTTGTGCTAAAGCTGCTTGTTTAGCTTTCACGTCCGCATTCAATTGAGAAACGGCTTCTTGGGCTGCTTTATTTTCAGCTTCATCCGCTTTTAAAGTTGCCTGTGTTTGATCCAATTGAGTTTGAGCTGCAGGAGTTTTAACTTCTGTAGCTTTAATAGCATCACGTTGTGCTATTACTTCTGTTAAATGATCAGTTGCTTTCTTATGATCAGCTTCAGCTTTCAACTTATCTTCTTGCGCACCATCATCATCTTGTTTTGCAACATTATAAGTGCTTTGAGCTTCTTTTTGAACTTTCAACAACTTCTGACTATCAAACGGATTACTCAATACTGTTTGGTTAAAAGTGCTACCTGACAAGCCTTTATCATGAAGAAACAAGAAGTTCACCACTTGCCAATAATCATCTTTAAAAGACGTACCAACCCCCAAATAACTTGTCTTAACATCCGTACTGAATAGACCAGCTAAACTAGAAGCATGAAGAAATTCATTGTTTTCGTTATCTTCTACATTTTCAAAAGCATTAAACATTAAATTTAAAATCGTATTATAAACCAAATGTTTTAACTCAGATTTTGTTACAAACTGCCCCGCTCCAGCACCACCATTCAAACCAATATTTTCTTCAGTGCCAGAAGAAATTCCATATTGATCCAATACCTTCTTAAGATTGGTTGAATCATGACCTTTCACACCATTGGTTTTAGAAGTAGATACATGGCTATGGACAATTTTAGCTGCATCTTTCGCCACCTCTATTTTAGAAGTTCCAAAAGCTGTATGAATTTGATTCAACAAATCAGCTGCAAACAAAGAGATTTCTTCTCTGGTCGCCTCCGAAAGATTATTCAAATCAAGCTTTTCTTGACCATCATTTTTATTCGCTTTAAAGCGATTCTGCTTAGCTAAGACTTTACCCAAAGCTACCAATTTATCCGTCATAGTCTTCTCTTCAGCTGGAGAAGCTGTCGCGATTTTTTGAGAATACTCTCTTAAAGCTGCAATATATTCCTGAGAAATCTTAATTTGATTGATAGATTCAGCATCTTGGTTAGCTTTTGTCAAATCAGCAGTTGCTTTTTCCAAAACTTCTGCCGTTTTGCTTGCCGCAGCAACCTTTTTATCTAACTCAGCTTTAGAAGCATCTACAGTTGCTTGAGATTGAGTCACTTCCTTTTCAGCAGTTGCCAGCTCACTTGCCCGCTTTTGATCAGCTTGTTTCGCTTCAGCCAAATTTGTTTGAGCTTTAGTAACTGCTTCTTTATCAGCGTTTACTTTTGCTTGCGTTTGTTCAGCTTTAGCAATAATTTCTGTACCCGTACCATCTAGGATGGCTTGTTTTTCGGCTACTTTCTTTTCTGCTTGAGTTACTTCTGCCTCTTTTATTTCAACTGACTTTTGCGCTTCAGTAACCGATTTTGTTTGCTCAATTACCGCTTTTTGAGCCATTTCTTGGGTTGTTTGACTAGCAGATACAGCATTTTCAGCTTGACTTACCTGATTAGTCGTTTCCGTAACAGAAGTTTCTGCTTTAGCCACATTTTCTGGAGTCGCTTCTTGATTGACTTTCTCAGATTGAGCGACATTAGTTGTTTCTGTTTTGACCATATTTTCAGCAGTCGTCACATCTTTTTGGGCTGCTTGTGCTACTTGTTCTTGTGCTTTGACTGCTACAGTTGCAGTATCTACAGCTGTTTGAGATTGAGTTACTTCTTCTTTGGTTACAACTGCTTTCGTTTGAGCAGCTTCCGTGCTTTTAACTTCTTTTGGTTGCACATCTTCTGCCTGTACTACTCGTCCTGCACCTACCACAGCAATAGTCGCAACTGTTGTCATCAATGTTTTACTAACTTTATTCATAATATCTTATGACTCCTTTTAAATGATTTATAATGACATTATAAGACATACGTCTTATAATGTCAAGTGTCTTGATCAGAATTTTTGATGACTTTTATCAACTTTTCTGCTGTATCTAAAGTCATATTCCCGATTTTTCGCTGACCATTCATAAATTTTTGAATCGCAGTCACATCAATACCAGATTCTTTTGCAATACTATAGGCAGTACGCCCACTTTTTAATAATTCTTCAATTTCTTTTTTCATGCTTATAAAATGACTCCTATTGTGATGGATAACTTTATTATACGATACAAAAATAATGAATTCAACCGATACCAAAAAGAAAAGCTAGGCAAAACGCCTAGCTTGCTCCATCTGTCTGATCAAAGCTATCTATTGCGTTTATCAGATTTTCTTTTTAATTTTCTTTCCGTTTTTTGAAACTAACAAGGCTGAATCCTGCAAGAATCATTCCCAAAACTGAAAGTCCAACCGATGAAGCTGTACCTGTTTGTGGCAAAGCTGGAGCTGGTGTTTTTGGTGCAGGGGTTGGTTTCTTAGGTTGTGGTTTTTCTGGCTCTGGAGTGCTAGTCTTAACTGTGTTAGAAACAACTTCATGACCATTTACCACATTCTTGTAGGTGTTTTCAAATGTTCCAGCCGCAATCCGTTTCATTTGAATTGCAGCGTCTACATCAAATTCAGAAGCATTATCGACTTTATCCAAAAAGTCTCGCTTCATTGAAATTTCAACAACCCCTTTAGCTTTGTCATACTTCAGTTCTGCATATTGTGATAAGTCTGTACCAGACTTAATCACTGTACCATCTTTCAATTTGATGTCAACAGCAGCCATTGCCTTATATTGACCCGTAAATTCATCACCCTTTTCGTCAAAGTCATCATAGAAACGATATTCTTTGAGTGCTTCGCCGCGATTTGCAGGCAACTTAGCTCCATCTAAGAAATAATAGAACTTATCACCCAATTTAACAAGCTTGCCATCAAGGTTTTGTCCATCACCAAGTTTACTAAAGACTTGTTTTTGAACTTTCAGCTCTGGCACATGATTTACCACTACATTTGAGTAGTAGCCGTTACCAAATTGCACTTGGAAGGTTTGGTTCGTGTATTTACCTTTAAAGCTCGTTTTATTTCGCATTGGAGTATGGAAGAATAAGTCCATACCTGTTTGAACATAAGCTTTATAGAATTCCGATGGTTTTTCAGCAATCCACATGTAGAACTTGCCTTTTGGAGAAATACCTGAACGATCAATCATGTCATTCAACTCTTTTGAAAGAGTTTCACGAGAAAGAACATGATACATCTTCAGGCCATTGACTTCCTTGCCTTCTGCATCCTTCACTTTGAAACGACTTTCAAGCGGTGTGACTGCATCATCCTGATAATCTTCAATGTATGCAAAGCCTTTGGCAATCGCTTCTTTACCAGATTTATCACCCTTATTTGGACGATTCGTCCATTTAGAAACATAGTAATTGATACCTTCTGGAAGCATTTCTTTGCCATCCACCAGTTTTCCAGCAGCATTGTAATTATGCTTTTCTGGTTTCAATGGATCACGATTCGGATTCTTCGGATCATTTGGCTTGTTTGGTTGTGGTTTGCCTGGAGTGTGAATCAAGACTTTGTTCGATTTACGAACATAGCCGTTTGATCCGCCACCGTTCACGACCATTTCAAAGACATTTTCATAGTCTGCAGCGTCATTTTGCGGACGCCCCCAAACAGACAATGCCCCTAATTGATATTCCTTGTTCAAGTTTTGATTTACTGAAGAAAGGATTGATGCCACAGCCTTAAATGTCATCAGATTCGTTTTTTCATTATAAGACACATCATAGCCCTTATTGGCTTCTTTTGTCTTTTCCAAATCTGCCTTAAATCCTTGCGGCAAATGATCATTAAAGACTAATTGTGTCACTGCTTTACGGCCTGCAGGCAAAGCCTCTGTCTGCAAAACAAAGCGATTCAAAGAATTCTTAGCAACATACCGGCCATTGATATTCAATTTATCCGCATTTTCTACAGCTTTCGCAATTTGCGGACGAGTAGATAATTTATAATCATGAACGTGTACCGTTGGCACTACTGGAGCAGTTGGTTCTTTTTCTTTTGGCTTATAAGTTGGCGTTGGAACACCATTTACTTTTACCAAAGTCAATTTAGTTTTTGGAGTTGGTACAGTCTTTTCCTTTTCAGGAGTAAACTTCTTCAACTCTTCCATTTTAGGAGTTGGAACTTCTTTTAGTTTTTCAGGAGTAAATGTTTTACGAGATTTAGGTTCTTTATAACGAGCAGGAACTGGAATGCCAGAAGACTTAAAGTCAGTGTTAAATGCAAACCATTGTGAAACAATTCCACTTTCCTGACCGTTTGTTTCAACACCGAAGCTGAATTTGATTCGTTTATCTGTCGAAACAATCCCTGCGCCTTTATAGGCGTAGGGACTATCCTCTCTGTCCCACGGCTTATCTAAGCCCAAAGCATCCAGATCTTCTAAATTAGTCTTAGAATAAACCAAATCACCATAACGAGCAACCTTAGATCCGTTAATTGGGATGAACCTGTCACCAGTATAAATACGAGCATATTCAACGTGTGATGTTCCTTCCCCGTAAGAGTTCATGGAAGCAACAGAATAAAGGAATGGTTTTCCTTTTACTGGAAGAATTTCCTTTCCATCTTCCCCAAAATATCGGACCTCTACGTCAAGCTCATAACCTTCCTTACCTGCCAGCGTTCCAGCAAGAATTGTCGATGTAGGATTTCCTTCGAAATTCAGATTGATCTTTCCATATTGGCTATTAGCCTTTTTGGCCGTATATTGGAATTCGGCGGCTACAATTTTTTTACCGTCATAGGAACCAGACAATCCCTCATATCGAGCAACTGCTGTTTGTCCTACCGCAAGACGCCCCAAGATACTGCCACTTGATGCAGAAGTCGCTTCTTTGGCATCATTAGTAACCAAATTATCCCAATTAGTACCAATCACATTAAAGACATTACCGCCTTTTGCATCAACCTGTTCCCAGTATTTCTTCTGAGAAATAAATTCTGCACCCTTGACGCTCACAAGTTTAGCATTTTTTACATTGTCTTTGCCAAAGACAAGATACTTACTTACAATATCTTTAACATAACCATCCTTAGCACTATTAGCTTTGGATTCAGCTTTTTCTTTAGCGACACGAGCATCTTCAGCTTTGTTATGCTCAGAAACTTTACGATTGAACTCATCAATCACCTTGTTTTCACCATCAACTTTAGACTGCCCTTTAGCATTTCGTTTAGAAATTTCCGCATTTTCAGCCTCAACAGACTTTTTGTTAGCCAATTTAGCTTGATTACGTTTCTCAATTTCCGCATTTTCAGCTTCTACCTGAGCTTGACCCTCAACATTTCGCTTACGCACCGCTTCATTATATGCCTTCGCAGCTGCAATTTCCTGATTTTCTTTTGTTTTTTCAACTTGATACATTTCAGCAGCTTTTTGATTTTCGGTTTTTACTTGTTCAACAGCTTTTGTATAAGCGTCATAAGAAGTTTTGTTGGCATCCACTTTCACTTCTTTAGTCGTTTCGGTTACGTTGGCATCTGGAAACTCAGCTTTAATCTTAGCTTTTACTTGAGCCACTGCTTGATTGGTTTGAGCTGCTTGTTGGCTAGCCTTATCATGTGCTTCTTTCAAGGCTTGATTTTCCGCTTCAATCTGCGCATTCTTTTGTTTGGTTTCTTCAGCTGCTTTTGCATAGTCATCTTTTGCTTTTAGATAATCTTCTGTTGTTTTTTCAACAGCTACTTTTTGTTTTGCTTGATCCGCTGCAATTTCAGCTTGGGCTTTTTGTGTTTCAGCTAAACTGTTTGTGGTACCCTTATCAACGGGAGAGTCTTGCACCACTTCCACACCTTCTTTTTGGGCTGCTTGTGCTGCTTGATTAACCTGCGAATTGTCAACTTGAACATTAACCGTTCCTTGAGATTGATTTGCCTGATCAATCATTTGTTGAGCTGCTTGTGTTTGAGCTGGTTGACTATCTGACAAATTTGTAGCTGTATTTGCTGGTACAACTGTAGTAGGCTCTTTAGCGACTTCATCTGCTTGTACACCATTAGTTGTCGCTACAGCTAGTGCTGCAAGCCCTAAAATAACCCCACAAGTACCATAAGCCTTGATTTTACGAATTGATCCATACGTTTTTGTTTCATTTGATTTCATTTTTTGATTTCTCCTTAAATTTTATTAAAATAATTTTTTTAATTTTGTTCCTACTGCAAGCAAAGATAGACCAATCAGTGATAACAGAGAACTAATGAACGCTTCTTCTCCTGTTTCAGGTAGGTTTTTCATTTCACCTGAGGCTGAAGTTAGAGTAACCGTACCATCTGCATTTGTCTTACCGCCTATAGATTCGGCAGAGACTAAATTAGTGCTGCCATCAGCTTGTTGTACGACTACCTGACTATTTTGGGTACCGACAACGGTTTGACCACCATTCGTTTCAAACGGATCAAACGTCCGATTAGGTTCTGGCATTGGAGCTGGATTCTTCGGCTCTTCGCTTGGTGATGTAGGGGTAGCCCCTCCATTTCCATTAGTTGACGGATCGGTTGTTCCAGGCGTAGTTGGATTACCATTATTTCCGTTGTTGTCAGATGGTTCTGTAGAAGTTCCTGGAGTAGATGGATTTGTCGGCACTACTGGATCCGATGTACTTGGATCTGTGGGAGTACTAGGTTCTGTTGGTGTGCTTGGTGTGGATGGATCTACTGGAACTGTTGGTTGCGTTGTCCCAGTATCAGAAGAACCAGTATCTGTGGCTGGAGGGGTACTATCCGTTGGCGGTACTACCACTTCTGTAGATGGTGCGCTTGGATCAACAGGTGCCACTTCATCAGCGGAGATAAAGCCAGCTTTAGATAGCGCAAGAGCGGACACAGTTAATAGTGTGAGTAATTGTTTTTTAGTCATGATACGTTTCCTTTTCTACTTTTTAATTTTGATGTATTCAGATGCTTTGGGTTCTGTCGTGATGACATAGCCATATTTAGAAGACTTAGAAGTCTCAACTGAAAAACTCAATCGAATACTGGAAGCCTTCTCTCCTTCTTTTACAGATAGGACATAGGTCACCGAATATTCTTTTGTTTTTGAATCATAGGTTAGTTTCTCAAGAATCACTGACTGCAACGTTCCTTCTTTTGGAACAGTGTATTTGGCATCTCCATCTGACAGAAAGTCTGTTAAGTTTTCCTTTTTACCAGAATAATAATTAGGTAAGAAATAACGACTGAAGACATCTATTTGATGTTCCTTATCTGCTAAGTTCTGGGTATTTTTCAGTTCTTGATAGAGATAGATCACTTGTTCCTTCTGTTTGGACAGTTGCGCTTGCGAAATAACAGATAAAATCATCCCCCCGACAGCTAATGTTACAAGAAATCCCATGAGTATATAGACCTTTTTCAGGGATGGTTCTTTTGGAAATTTGTGTTCTACAGGTGATGGTATAGCTACAGAATTGCTTGAAACCAGCTTCTGTTGTGGCAAGACATTTGAGACTTGCTCCCCTTCTTCTGGGAAAAGAGGTAGTGCCGATTCTTGAATTCCCAAACTCTTTTTGTAAGCGGGATAAATTTGATTCACAAAATACTCTCGTTTTTCGTGATAGGTATAGGATTGAAAATCTGTCCCTGTCATAATGGCTTGAATCAATGGTAACAGTAAATTCTGATACCTTTGATCAATGATGAATGGGCTGGCAAAAACTTCTCCTTCTGACACCGCTTCTTTTCCTTCCAGGTGACAAATCGCAACTCTTTTCAGCTGCATTTGACCATAAGCCTCTTGTAAAACTTGGAAGAGCAGTTCTGCTTGAAGAAAGGTCATATAAGGAAGCGACTCTTCAATTGACTGCTCAAAAGTATCCAAATACTGTTGGTCTAGCCCTTCAATAATACCAAGAAGCTCACTATCATCATCTGGAGATTTCCCATCTTCCCATGTGACCTCGAGAAATAAATCATCTGTTATTACGCATTTGGAGCTTTTCTTAAATGGGATAAATGCCATCGTAACCACCTTAACCTCTCACAAAGTTAAAGCCCCACTCAACAATGCTTGGACCAGCAGAAACCGCAATAATGGATACCGCAATAGCTACCCAGTGTTTTTTAATCGCAGCTTTTACTTCGCGACCACCAAAACCATAGATGAGACCTGTAATAACAACGGCGGCTCCTAAGGTAACAATCCCAATTCCTTGAACTTTGGTAATTCCTTGTTGAGCCAAATTTTGTGTCTTGGCAAAGGGATCATCCGCATAGACAGTGTTCGTCAGGAGTCCTGACAGAAAGAGTGAGAGACTAAGCAAATAGCACTTGCCTTTAGATCTCACTTCATTTAACGTTTTTGTCAATTTGTTTTTCATAGAAATCCTCCTCATATTTTATTGACATTATTAGTGTAAGGGATAATCAAATTCTCTGCATTAAGCGGACAAGTCATAGGAAAAATTTTTTCAGCTGAATAATGTATCTCTTTCTCCCTCAATATCCAGCTGAATTTGTCTCAAATCTTTTCGATGTTGACTATCTGGTGCCTCTCCCTCAACCCATAAATGAACGTTATAAGTTTGCTTGCTTTTATCTAACGTCAAGCTTCTAGCTGAGATAGGCGCTAATACTTTTCGCTTCATCAAACGTTCTAAAGGACGTGCACCATTCTTAACGTCAGTACCAACATCAGACAGATACTGGATCAAACTAGGCTCGTATGAAAGTGTTAAATTTTGTCGATTCATTCTATCTGCAATCTCAGACAGGTTTTTTTCTGCGATTTCTTCAATCACATTACGTTCTAAAAGATTAAAGATGATTTTATTTTCGATCCGATTGAGAAACTCTGGCCTGAACTCATTTTGAAGCTCACTTCCCATCGACTTCTCAAATTGTTGCCAATCACGATCAGTGAGATTGCGAAAATTACCTTTGAGTTCCCATTTATTAATGATTTTTTCAGCCCCAATGTTAGTGGTCATCATCACAATTGTATTTTTAAAACTAATCAAACGCCCAGAACTATCCGTTAAGCGACCATCATCCAGAACCTGCAAGAAGAGATCCATCACCTCATTGTGTGCCTTTTCAATTTCATCTAGCAACAAGACACAGTAAGGTTTCTGTTTCACACCTTCCGTCAATTGCCCTTTTGTTCTTGTCGCACGATTACCGATTAACTTGACCACATCTTCTTTCTGTTTGAACTCTGACATATCAAAACGAATCATGGCATTTTCGTCGTCAAAAAGTGCTTCTGCGACAGCCTTGGATAACTCAGTCTTTCCAACCCCAGTTGGGCCAAGAAAGAGAAAAGAAGAGATAGGCTTGTTTTCATCTTGCAAGCCAGCTTGAGCAATGGTGACCGCATCGACGATGGCCTCAATCGCATCTTCTTGACCTTTAACACGTGCCATTAGTTTTTCCTTGAAGCCTTCTAACCGTTCCTGATCGCCTTTTAGAATTGTTGTGACAGGAATTCCTGTTTTATTTTTTAAGACTTGAGCAATGTCTTCTTCTGTCACCTTGCTTTTTCCTCCAGCTGAAGCAATAGTTGCGGCTTCATCTATTAAGTCAAAGGCCTTATCTGGTAAGAAACGATCTGTCATATAGCGAACGGATAAACGAACCGCTTGTTGAACCGCTTCTGAAGAAATTTCGACTCCGTGAAAGGATTCATAAATTCTCTTAGCTTGTCCAATAATTGTGATGGCTTGTGGAATAGTTGGTTCCTCTACCATAACAGGCTGCATCCGACGCTCTAGAGCTCGATCAGTCTCGATGTAATCATGAAATTCATCTAGGGTAGTTGCCCCAATCAGCTGAATATCCCCACGAGCCAAAACGGGCTTTATCACATTTCCTGCATCAAGTGCTTGGCCGTCTTGACTACCTGCCCCAACGATGGTATGAAATTCATCCACAAAGAGAAGGTTATGACCACGTGTCGCCACCATCTCCTCAATAATTTTTTTGAATTTGGCAATAAAACCGCCATTTTCTTCACTCATCAAGCTAGAAAGCTCCAGGGAACGAACGGTCAAGCCTTTTAATGCATCTGGAACCTTGTTACGTAAAATCGCAAGTGTCAGCCCTTCGACAATAGCTGTTTTCCCAACTCCTGCTTCTCCTACTAGGATAGGATTGTTCTTAGTTCGTCTGAGAAGAGAGATGATGACAGCTTGAACTTCCTTGTCTCGTCCATAGACTTGATAATCAGCTGCTTGCTTAGCAACCTTGGCTGATAAATTATCCGTATACTGATCCAAATAAGGGGTTTTTAGCTCATCTTCCACATCAATCATTCCTTTCCTTAGCAGCCACAATTTGATCGGTCAATTTCTCTTTTATGGCATCCACAAACTCACGTGGATTAATTTCTCCTTCTCCAATTTGAGATAGAAAGAACTCCCAGCCGCCTGTTGTTTCAGGGCTAGCAAATTCATTATCATAGAGATAGTGAATCAATAGATAGGCCTTATTCGTTGGGAACAGCTGACCTGTTTTCTTATCCTTTGTAATATAGCCTCTATCCTGAATAGTTTTCAGCATCGTTGCTCGTGTTGCCTGCGTACCTAAACCGTACTTTGGTAGAATTTGTCCAATGAATTGACTTTCCGTTAATCGCTTCGGTGGCTTTGTTACGCCTTCAAGAATAGTAGCCTTTGTTTCGATTTGATCTCCAACACGATAATCAGGTAGCTCAACATCCTCTTTTAGTTTCTGTTGACTGAAGGTGACCCACCCAAAATCAATCATCTGCCGACCTCTTGCCTTAAAGACTAGCCCCTGATTCTCTATTTCAACTGTTGTTGTTTGGTAGCGACAATCTGCCGCAAACATCAAAAGTGTTCTGCGAACAACCGCCTCATAGATGAATCGTTCATCTGGTTTTAAGGTGACTAAGTTCGGAATATTTTCCGTTGGAATCAGGGCATAGTGGCTCGTTTTAGCCACTTTTTTTGGGTTAACGTAATTTTCCCTTGCCTCTACGTTCACTGGCTCAAATGAGCAATGGATGGTCTCCTGATAGCTCTTCAAGTACGTTTTTAGATAATCAAATTCTTCTTGCGTAATAAAGCGTGTATCAGTTCTGGGATAAGACAAGTATTTTTTCAAATAGAGGCTTTCAATCAAATTTTCTGTTTTAGTAGGTTCAAATCCCCACTGTCTGGCTGCCAACTCCTGAATATCTGAGAGATTAAATAGAGCGGGTGCTGCTCGTTGATGGTCTTCTGTTTCAACTGAAGAAATTGTAGAAACTGGGCTTAGTTGTCGTGATGTCGCTAGGATGACCTCACTATCTGAGTACTTTTCTTTATTTGAAAAGCTAATCTCCGTTTCCTTATCTTGTAACTGTAACTTCCAATAAGTATCTGGTCTAAAGTTTTGAATCGCTAAATCATTTTCACAGATGAGACGTACTCCAGGGGTCTGAACACGTCCAACTGATAAGCTATTTCCTTTTCCTCTTGGCAGCCGTCCCTTGTTTTGAAGTTCCAAGGTTACCAGAGGAGATAAGTTCATACCCACTAACCAATCCGACTGTGCACGTGCTTCAGCTTCTAAATAATAGTTATAGGTTTCTATCGGCTCTCTCAAATTTTGAAAGGCTTTCTGAAGGGCATGTGTTGTCATGGAATTCACCCAGAGGCGTTTGGTGACCTTATTTTTTCCTTCTGGAATATGGGACAAAATTGAATAAGCAATTCGTTCCCCTTCTCGATCGGAGTCCGTACCGATAATCACCTGATTCGCTGCCATTACTTCCTGATAAATCTGTTTGAAGGTTTCTTTCGATACTTTGTCTTGTTTCAAGGTCTGTTTAAACGAAACATCAACCAAGGGTAACTTCTCTAAATTCCAATTATCTTTTGGTAATCCGTATTCAAACAAATGCCCTTCAGCCGCAATAACATGAACTTCATCTGAAAAATAGGGTGTGTGCTTCACAATATGTACTTTTCCTTTTTTACCAGCTGAACCCAAACATTCTGCATAAGCAGCAGCCTGAGTTTCTTTTTCAGCTAGAATGACTGTTACCATGTCTTCTCTCCTTTTTGCTTTGATAATTTTAGTCTAAGGGATAATCAAATTCTCTGCATTAAGCGGACAAGCCATAGAACATGGATGCTTTTTAATTAAAAAATATAAGAGTTATATAACTTTTTGTGTTGTTTTGTGTACATTAAAAGGCACTCTCACTTGAGAGCACCTTTTAACTTATCTACTAGGCCCTTTGGTTGGGGCTTTCGGAAAATTTGGCGCTTGTCCTCGGTTTTTTCCTAATGGATAGGGTTTGGTATGGTTTTCAATTTGCTTGTGCATCTTAGAAACGGTTTGATGAACCCGTTTCAAAGAATCCGCTAATTGCTTATCGTCTAATGCTTTTAGATTATCTGTCCAACTTGCCATGTAATCAATCGCTTTTTCAGAAGTATCCAGTCCAAAGTGTTTGGACAACAAATGACTGGTCATCTCAGCTTCAAATTCCTTTTGTCCTTTCGGTAGCTCTTTATACTGATCGGCCAGTTTAGGGTTATGAAGTGTCGCATGCGCTAACTCATGAATCGTGGTGGCAATTTTTTCCCCAGGTGTATTATCGGGATTGATCAGAATGAGTTGTTCTCCTGAGTAAAAGGCCCCTTTCGCATTTCCTAAAACATGGGCTTCATCTTTCATCATGGTAATACCAATGGTTTCAGCGTAATCACATAAACCTTCAAGTACCTCTTTCGTCTTCACCTGATCCGTATTAAAGTTGTAATGACGGTTTGGCATGGCTTTTGGATAGCTTTCTGATTTCAGCGTCGTTTGTGACAACTCAAAGACCTTGTAGGTTGTAAAACGTGGATAACCTGTTTTGGGATCTCTTTCTTGAAATTGACGAACAGGAAGTTTACCGTCTTTCACTAAGGCTTTTTCTTGTGGCGTGGCATCAGAAAACTTTTTGTATTTTGGATTTCCCTTATCATTTTTCACTTGATGACCGTTTTCATCTAGGACTGGAATCATTCGAACCATCAGTGGCCTGAACAATGTAATCCGCGACTTTTCGCCTACCTTAACAGACAAGTTCTGATGAACAACCTCCTTAGTTTCACCTGTACGCTTATTTGTGTATGTCGCTTTGGTTTGAATCACATCCTCTGGTTTAATTTCTAAAGCTTCTCCCATTGCTTGCCATTGCTCATAAGTCGCGACTGCATTGGCACCTTGCCATTGTTCATGAATGAGAGCAACATTGCGAGGGGATAGTTGTGGGAATTTACTCATGAAGTCCATGTACTCCAGTAAATCTTCAGGTGACTGTGTATACGCTCGAATTTTTTGGAAAGCATGTTCGCTGATGTCATAGGCTGAGGCATTCATATAATCAAAAGGTTCAGCTGAGATAGCAGGATCCTGTTGTTCCTTACTGCTTTCTTTTCCTTGGTTGCTAGCAAGAACGACCTCTACTTCATCCTGTTGATAAAGCCCTTCTGGTACTTTTCCAACCCCAATTTGTTTAGCAAGTTTCTTCAACTCATCTTCAATTTGAAAATCATTGCCCCAATCACTGCCATAGGCTAAATAACCTAGTTTTTCTTCTCCCCTCATCAGAGCCAAAGTCCATGGAGCTTGTACATCTTCTAAAAAATCAATTGCTTTTGGACTATGAACCGCTAACTCTAGTTGATAATCTTGACCAAATTCTTCTCTGTTCGTATAAAGCATTTGACCATTTGATTGAGGTGTCCCAACTAAGTTCCCCTCGACGGATAGATTTTCTTGAATGTGAGGAACCGAAGCAACCAGTATCTTGGTTTTATCTTCTGCCATAATTTCTTCTACTCGTTGAGCTAAGTTCGTTTTTATTTCCTGGTTAGGAGAATAAAAACTTCCCCTTGAATAATCCTCCTTAGGAGGCAACTCTTTTGAATTTAAACTCTGTTCATTCGCTTCAGCAGCAATTTCTTGATTCAGCTCTTGATTTTCCAGCTGAGAAAGAACTACTTCATCAATGGCTGCTAACTCTGATTGACCATCTAAGCGACGATAGCCTAGACCAAGAAGACGTGAGACTGGTTCTGTTTCATCTCCAATATCATAGCGCACGCCTTCTTTAATCACTTGACCACCTGGAGCATAAATATCAAACTTAACTTTCGTAGGTGGTACGTAATTATCTGGGTTTCCAGCATTTGCTTGAGCAATACTCTCTTGATGCGCCTGATAAACTTCCTGATTAGTTTTGTAGAGCTCTGTGACAAAGTCTTGATAAGAAACCAAGCTTGACTCTTCAAATGGCAATTGTGGGCCTTCTGGCCACTTTTCAGTCCACTGCAAGCGGATATGATAGTTTTCGTTATAAATCCGATCCTGTGCCCATTCTTGATAGAAATTAGAATCTTTATCAACTAGTTCCAACTGTTCAGCAGTAGCCACAATTGCACTAAAATTACCTTCATGAGTATCAAAAAGTTCATAGTAACGCTCCCATGCTTCTTTCGACTCTTCTGGAATCTGTGTTCCTAATTTTCTAGGGTCTCCTACATTATACGCAGCATCTAATACTTGTGTGAACTGTTCAGCTGATAGAACATCTATTTGAGTTGATTCAAAATCTACATCAGACTCTTCATATTGCTTATTCTGTAAAATGGATAGCATTTCCTGACCACCATCTTTGACATATTCCTCGTTGATTGCAATTTGTTCAAGAACACCTTCTCGTTTACGGAAAATACCAATAATTTCATTTCTGCGCGCAGCTTCTAACTCATTCTCTAAAATCTCTCTAGATTTGAATATAGAAGCCGGCACAGTCCTGTTTTCATCTGTAGCTTTAAAAAGCACCATAATATCTTTATCGCTGCTTTTGATTAGACTATCAAATCTATCAGTATATCTGTCTATATTTTGAAGTTGATCAAAATAGAATGAGTCTGTTTGGAGTACTGCTTTTAATTCAGGTAAAACTTTAATTTTATCAAAAGCAGAATCCGAATTTGATATTCGAATATCATCAAAAGAAATCTCTCCACCTGCAGCGAGATCACTCAGAGTTTTTTCAGGAGATTGGTTTTTTCCAATAAATTTGAGTCCCGTGAGATGCATGAAATTCTTCTCTAAAAAATTAACTTGAACAATGTTTCCATCTGCTGTGAAATAGCTTATCTCGCTATTGGCAAGCTCTTTTTGATAATATTTAGCAGCCTCTTGAATTGTATCAGAAAACCGATTGAGCTTAGCTAACTTTGTCTTATCAATTGAATGATCTAATCGTGTATGTCTTGACTTAAAGCCATCTTTTATGGTAAAATTTAAGTAATGAGAGGATCTAGTAGGTCGACTGGTAACAGAGCGATCAAAGGTATCAGTTTCTGATACGGGTGCGGTGCTACCCTCAGCTTCGGGCTGTAAAGAACCCTTGTACTGAGACGTCCTCTCGTTTTTTTGTTGCTCTGAATTTAAAGCTACCTCTTGACGACTGTCAAGGGGCTTTTCTGTTTCCTCAGAGGAAGAAATGATTTCCTGTCTTGGATTCACAATATCCTCTTCCGTTACTTCTGGAGTAATGATAATCGTCTCATCTCTTAACTGCTGGAGAATAGCCTCATAAGTTTCAGTAGAAATTTCAACCCTGCCACTCTTGCCATTCAGATATTCCAACAAATGGTAAGGTACCAATTGATAATAATAATCAGCATTTCTAGTTATAATCTCATTTGCTGGATAACTGATAATATTCCAAGCATCACGCCCCAGACCTCCTAGTGGGTCGCTGTTTGAGCGACCCCATTTTTCAGCTGTCAGACTATCTAACTGACGATTGAGGTTATAAGCACTAATAGCCACTTCTGCTGAAAAGACCGTAGAAGTATCCGAACGCCCTAACTCTTTTTGCAAGCCTTTCAAGATGTCGTACATCTGATTTTGTTCAGGTGTCCCTTTTTCTTTAAAACGGTTAATATTGGTATCATTGATAGACTCAAAGAAAGCTCGGTGTTCTTTTAAACCTTCCATTGCTTTGGGCTTTAACTGCTGCATAGGATGGCTCCAACCCGTATAGTTGACCAAAGTGTAAAAGTAAACCTCGTCTGAGAGGGTAATCTGCAAGACACCCGCTTTAATTTGACTTTGAACCGCTTCTGATAATCCTTTTCGATTCGCTTTAAAGGTGTCATAAGATACTTGGGCATGATAATCATGATCTGCTTTTTTAGCCAATTCCAGATAAGGCGCTGGTAAATCCTGACTTAACAAGTTAGAAATATCTTGCTTTTCACTACCAACAGATTTCGATTTTAGTGCATCGTTCCAATCCATTTTTTCCTGCCCATTTTGCAAGTTTGGTAAAGCTTCCGTAACCACTGCTCCTTTTTCTCGCAGTGAATTAATAAAGTTTTGGCCTGCCTCATCATTATCAACCGCAAGAGTAATCCAATCTGCATGTTTTCCATCTGTAAAAAAATTATTATCAATAGCCGTTTGTAATCCTTCAGCAAGTTGATCGTAGCTCCAGCGAAGTGGCCGACCTGAGATGTCAGACTGGAGCTGTGCTAAGTGTCGACCAATAACGCCTTCTTTTAAACCGTCCATCGAGACCAAACGTACATCCTGAAGATTATCTTTGTACAATTCGTAATAGGACATCAGATCGATGGCACTTTCCGCAAAGATAAGACGGTTAGGCTGACCAATATCCACATGCATACCAGTGATACCATCTGAATTTCGGACAATATTTTTAGCATATCCACGTTCTGGCCATTTTTCCCAGTTTTCTTCTATGCCTTGTAGCGTAGCTCCTACCATTTCACCTGAGAAATCAAAGGACTTAAAAACAACAACTGGTTCAATACTACCATTGACCTTGGCATTGGCCTGGGCTAGCACTCCTTTTTCAAGGAAGAAATCAATAGTTTCATCAGAAAGGCCACGTTGGTCTTTTAGATAGCTTCTAGCAGCTTCAAAAGGCTGTTCGTAAGGTTCTAGGTAGTAAGAAAATGTTTCCTGCGCTCTTTCAACAGCTTTATATTCTTTAAAACTGCCATCATTTAAGTAATTAATCGCCTGATTAAAGTTCACTTCTTTCATTGTTTCAACAAGTGAAATGACATCTCCGCCTTGGTGGCGGGAAAACCAATTCCACATATTTTTATCAGGAGAAATGACCATTGAGTCATGCTCTTTCCAACGGTAATCTCGTCCCGAACGAATCAATTCCATGTTCAGTTCACTGGCAACGTCTAAAATATCACGAGACCGAGCATATTCTACTCTCTCTCGACGACCTTTTCCACGTGGCGTAGGTTGTTGTATGTGTTCTTCTGCCATAAAAACTCCTTTCATTTACTAAAAACACTCATATTTCGGCTGATACGGTTTCGTTTCAGGCACAATAAACATTTCTCTTGGCAAAGAAACTAGATCACCTACTGAAAAATGCTCAAATTCTTCTGGATTATTTTGGTAGTCCAATTCCAATTCCAAATCACCATTTTTTCCTTGTCCAACAAAAAGAATATGTTTTTGAGTATCATCAATGGCCTTGACTAGCCAATCAGCCTCAAAGTCAAATTCCTCTTCAGAAACGTTTGGAAATTGTAGCATTATCACCACCTCCTTCCTGTATTTACAGTTACTTCTAGTCTAAGAGATAATAAAAATTCTTGCGTTAAGCGGACAAATCATAGGAGATTTTAAACTAAAAAAGCCATTGACAATAACATCAATGACTGATTAACGCTGGGCTTGCCTGCGCTCTTCTTGTTCTTCACGTTCATCACTTCTAGCACGTTCCATCAATGCTTTTTTACTTACTTGTTGAGAACGCTTGAGCGATGCCGTCAATTGTCGCATGAAGTCTGTATTCAACTTTGCAGGGCCTTGAGACTGTTGAAGTTGAGTTTTTTTAGTAACTTTTTGTTCTTGTAATTGCCTAGAAACTGTTTGAGTGATTTGATTTTGATTATCTTTTGCCGGTTGCAGTTTCTCATATAAACGTTTTAACTCAGAGAATCCTTTAGCATTAGCTACTCTCATCTCCCTTATCGCTGCTTCATCCGATAACTGACTCATCTGATGATTCCTGTTGTTAATCTGATATTTCAACTGAAAAATAGAGATATGAGTCTGAAGTTCTTCCATGTAGGCTTGTTTTCGAGTTGATGTCCCTTTCAAAAGCGTTAAAATATTATCATCTTGAATCTGCTCAACAAATCCCAGCTCAGCCCGAAGCTGCCTAATAGGAAGCTGTATGGCACCAGCAGTGGCTTTTGAAACAGGAAGCGCGACACTATCTTCAAACTGCCTCTTCAATCGCTCTTTCAAGACTTTATCATCTTCTGAAAGCTTAAAATTAGGAATCAATTGTAGTTCAATTGCTTTTAATTCTTGCGTTAAAGATTGCTTTTTAAAGTCCACAAATGGCTGATCAGAAGCTAAGGGCTGTATCTGTTCTAGAAGCTTTTGACGTACCTGCAATTCTTTCTGACTAGCCTCTAGCATACTGAGTTTTAACGCATAGCGAAATGTCCCTAATTCACGACGTTCTTTTTCAGAAAGTGTTGGTTTTGACTTAGCAGCATCTACCAACTCTTTTAACTCACTCGATGATAATAAGGACAAGTCTTTTAGGGTCAAGGTTTTTAGCTGAATATTTTCTGTTAGCTGACTGACATCATACACATAATCTGCCACAAACTCTAGCTGACCAATTCCCTTCCCATGCTTATCATAAGCTTTATAGATTGGCTTTATAATTTCAAGAGGTTGTTCTCCTGTTTTTATAAAATAACCTAATTTTTGCCAAGCACTTTGACTTTTAATAACACTCGCTTCTGGTAACTGTTCCAAGATTTTCTTTTGGTTCAAGCTAGAAAAGTTTTTCAAATTTTTTTCCAGCTGAACGTCTTGAATTTGAGGAGCAGCTTCTCTGAACGAGCGCAGAATGTTATTGCCCAAGCGCTCTCTTAGATCCATGACACGACGAGCCAAATGATGTTCCAAATCGTATCCTTTTGATTCAGCCAAAGTCCGAATGGTTTTCCCATCGACTTTGCGGATTTTCTCATAGACTTGATTTTTTTCAGTGGAATAAACACCTTCATAAGTTTTAAGAAAGTCTCTGGTTTCTTGTAGAAATTCTTGATAGGCTACACTACCTTCATTTTTCAAATAGGAGTCTAAGTACCGCTCAAGAAAGAACTTACTAACCGCAAAATCCCTAGCATTCGATCCATAACGCCACTTTTTATTAAGGGGTAAGTGATTATAGGCTTGTTCCAAAAAATTTTTTTCAGCTGAAGAAATAATCTTTTCTTCCTGGTAAACAGAGGTAATTAAATCCGCTTTGAGATTAGCTAGAAGCTGTTCTTTTCTTAGAAGGTTTGATCGTGTTTCCTCTTTTAGCAAACCATGATACACACCGCTTTTAAAGCGATTGATTGTTTTTTGAGAAAAATTTCCCTTATATTCCATTCGACCACGTGGCCGATAAAAGATTTTCTCACGGTTAGATTCCACTTCAGACAGACCAAAATGAATATGGATATTGTCTGTGTTTAAATGAATATTTCCCCACCAAAAAGCAGAAGCAGAAAGACCTTCTTTCTGAATCAGGGTCGGCATCATGTCACGCATGACAGCCTTGATTGCTTTTTGATCAACTTGGCCAGTTGCAACATCATACAATCCTTGTTCAGCAAGAAAAGCATTATCAAACGAGATAACACCCTGCCAGAGAAGGGAGCCATTTTGATAAGCCGATTCTAACTTATTTTTTAGATCGGTTAATCGTCGTTTTTGGAGATAATCTGCTTCCTGAGTAAAGACTGCGGTTAATTCTTCAGATTGTTTTTCGGTTGCATAGGAACGGTTCATATAATCAATGTATTCCCTAAAATTCAACTGAGTTTCAGGGACAGCTTCCTGAATACGAGTCATCTCGTCTTCAGTCAATCCTTCAATCATTTGCCTGTTTGTTTCTAAGGACAATTCTTCGTCAATTTTGACAGCTTCATCACGATTTGTATAATCCACATATTGACTATTAGCCTCTGTATATTGAAGCATAAATGTAATATTAGGACTAGACGATAGATTCATCACTTATGCTCCTTTCTTAGTCAAAACAATCCATCTTTCCTTAATTGAACATAATCTTTCAATAGAGGCTGGAGTTCTTCAGGTTCTACTTTAAAATCTTGAAACCACGGTCCAGATTGAGAGACATGCAACTCTTTTTTGGCTTCAATAAATTGCATAGGAACTAATAAAATATTTGGCTGATTCAATTCTGAGCCACTTTCACGTTCTAGAAATGCCACGATAAAATCTTGACTGCCATTTGTTCTAAATTGCCAATGTTGAGAGTTTCCATTCTTCTTTTTATGCAGGGAACTATACTTAACATCAATCGTCAAACCATCAAACCAAAAATCATAGACAGGATTGTTTTTCTTAAAATATTTATTAGCATCTGTTGCTTCTGGAACATATTTTTGAAAGAGTTCTTCTGCCATTCCTCCCAGTTTAGCTGTTCTAGAACCGTACTGAATTTTATCTTGAATTTTCAAGCAGCCGCTCTTTATTAATTTCAAGTGTGCAATATGAGTCGGTAATCCAGATTGCTTTACTGCCTCATGAAAATCTCCTGTTTCCAAATATATATCAACTATATCAGCCATTTTAATTATCCTTAATGTGAGTTCTTCATTGTTTGGCCACGTGCCACATCTTCTTTAATAAGATCATCAATTCTAGCCATCAGTTCGTGCTGTGATGGATCAAAACGAGAATGGATAGACTCTAAATCTTGAATATCAAAATTATTACCTTTTGTGATGGCATGAAAATTAGTTAACTCTAAATAGAGCAGCTGGTCCATTTGACGACGAATAGATTTTAAAGTCCGTCCTTCAACCGAGTTGACCAAATTTTTTTCCAGACGAGATAACCTCTCAGAAAAATTTTGTTTATCTTCAGTTTCTAAAAAAAGTCTATAAAAAACATCAATCAACTTAACAACAGTCGCTGACTGTTTCTGTCCTGGACGTTCCAAACTCTCCCCTACGTCTTCTAACAAATAGGATTTTATTTCAGAAAACTTTTGTAGTGTTTCTTCGTTAAAATAGATATTAATTCTAGTTGCCATTATTTCTCCTTTATTGTGATTTTTTTGAAGTTCCTGTTAAATAATGAATCTCATATCCTGGTTGAATGTTGAAAATATAAACATCAAAAGATAGAGTATCATCTTCTATACTCTGTGCTTCCAGACGGATGCCACGAGCGACTAATTCTACATTTTCAAAAATAGGTGTTACTCGATAACGGACGTGATGATTTGTTTTCTTAATATAACCTGCGACTAAATTTTCATAGTACACCATTGATGATTTTTCATCTTTAAAGTTAGCATTAAGCGCACGTGTACCTGTAAATAGATTTTTCACATTTGCATTCTCACCACTTAATTGAAAACCAATCAAGTGAGAACGATTATACAAAAAATCTTGTTTACCATTAAACATGATTTTTTTATTTTTCCAGCCAGTCGGTTTGACCGATGAAATATCTTCACGTTCACTTGTCGGCATTAAATCTTTACCCAACATTGCTTCAGCTACCCCGACACGATTCAAAAAATCTAGGTTACTGTATTTTTCCCATGAACCATTTTTTAAGCTCAACTCTTCTGCCGTAAATTGTGCCTTATCATTAACCATTATGACCTGATGTTGACCATCAAATACTTTTGATTTTAGTTCCTCATTTTGTGTCTGATGACTATTTCCTAAGTCACCATTTTTTTCTTCAGATGAATTCGAGATATTCAATTGACTGGGCAAATCATTTTGAGTAAATGCACTTTTCAAGGTTTGAAAATTTTGTGGCTGCACTAAAAAAATTGCAAGAAATAAAATACTGACTAGGAGAAATTTATTCTTCTTCATGAACGACCTCCTGCTCTTCTTTCAGTGGCCAGCGCATCAACATCATCCATAAAACGTAACCAGTCTGTTGTTAGCTCTTCCACAATATCTTGCTTTCCATGATAAGCCAGTAACTTAATTTCATTTTTGAGCAACTGAACCAATATTTGAGCTTGTTGTTCTTTAATATCTGCCAACGTCTCTGCAAATTTATTATCATATAAATCCAGACCATCATTTTCAACAATACGATATAACTGAGACATCAAAAAATCGGCAAGATTAGGATACTGAAATTTTTCAGACATCATCTCTAATTGCACAAATAATTCATCAGGAACTTTGCGTAATCTAATTTCCTTAGTCATCCCTTTCTACCTCACCTTCATATTCCAGCCACCTTGAAATGTGATCAGCATACCGACCCATTTTCGTTTCAAAGTCAGATAAAATTTCTGTCTGTTTTTTCGTTAAATGCAAAACATGATCTGATGTTAATTTCATATTTTCTAAATGAGCAAGATAATTCGCTTCAGCAAAATTAAATTGATCCTTTTCAATCTTTTCACGCAAGACATGAACTAAAAAATCATTAAATGATTTTGATTTCGTTCTCTTTGATTGAGCTTTTAAATAATCAATTTCTTTTTCAGTTAATCCACGAATTTTTAACTCTGTTCTTCTCGTTACCATATAAAAATAATCATCTCCTTTCAAAAAACAGCGCCCTTCTTTTTTCTTTTGTCGAGGCAAAAGCTAAAAGAAGCAAAAAAGAAAACCACAACCTCGCAACGTCACGAAAATAAATTTTCTACTTTTGCGGTTTTTCAAGAACTAGCCCACTTAATGTGTTCTAGCCCATGAAAAGAGCATAAGGGAAACTGTCCCATCGTACCGCTGGGAGTTGATAGTATCAACGTTTCCTTTGTCCCCAATTCTCTCGGCTACGCCTACTAAACACACACATATATAGCATACTTAAACACACTAAGTGTCAGTGCATATACGCCGCTTCCCACATCTAAACACACAACCAAGCCACACAGACACACACCCTGTTGCGTGTCTTAATTAGGTGTTTATTCAGCTGAAAATTGAAGCCTATTTAACATCACTGTTCTACATTCTCACGTTCTTTTTTGACTGCCTCACGTTTTGATTTTTCCTCTTCCTTGATGATCGCTAGCTCTGTTTTGAGATCATCTAGAATCGTTTCATAAGACTGATTTTTATCTTTTTTCAATTGAAGCTGAACGTAGAATTTACCAATTTGTTGTTGAAGATTTTCTTCTACAAGCTTCCGTTCAGTTTCCAAAGAAGCAACTTTTTTCTTTGCTTCTTCCAGTTCCAAATCAATTTTATTGAGATTTTTCTTAGCCATATAATAGCCTCCTTTATTTGATAAATTTAGTATAAGGGATAATCAAATTCTCTGCATTAAGAGGACAAGTCATAAGTAAAATAAAAACTCCCCAATCTAATATTAGGGAGCAGCATATTTTAAAAATCTTTCTTCAGTAAACCTTCACCGTTTTTTGTAAAAGCATCTCTTCGACTAAGTTTGAATTCAATTAACGGATGATCAAAATCTCCTATTATTCCAAATGGATAAACCCTAAAAACAGGATAATAAATCGTGTCTACATCCATAAAAGCCCGTTCCTTTTCTTTCTCAAATGGCACTGCTTTATAACTGATACCTGTAATTACCTCTCTATTTAGAAAACTTAATTCGACAACTCCCTGATACGGTTTTTTGATCACATGTTGGTTCATCATTTTCATCCGTTTGTCCGCATCTTTTTCATCCGCATCTGTGTAAAAATTGCACTCTGGAGGTAGCTCATCTGTTGTTTTTCGGATTCCTAAATAAGTTTTATTGAGCACATTTTTGAAGAGATAGACCTTAAATAATCTCGGTTGGATGACAATTACCAGAGTTGCCAAAACAAGACTAATGAGCCAAAACGTAAAGAGACGATTGACCAAAAATTCTGTCAAAGCATGTTGCTTAATATAGACATTACCAGCTAGAAAGAATAAGTACATCACTACTAACAAAAGAGTTTTTTTCATCCGTTTAACTTCTTTTGAAAGAAGAATATGGATAGCATCTGTTGTTATTTTAAACATAACTATCAATTCTAAAACTTTCACCGTAAAAATTTGAATATCTTGTGGCATGTAATAGGTCAACAAACCTAAAAAAATAGCTGAGAAAAGATAAAATTGTCCCTTAAATAAGAATTTTATCAACCAATTCAAGACACAAATCAATGATAATTTGATTCCATTCTTATTTAGTTCTTTCCATTTTTGAGTGTAATTTTTCATGATTTTTTTCCTTTCAATTTAGCTTAATTGACCAACTTGTTTCCTGCAAAAATGATGAGTGTATCTTTGATTTTTATGAAGTTGCTCCATAAATCTCCATCTAGTCTCTTTAGATCAATAACATAAATTTTATGATCATCCCAGACAGGCTTCTTAATGGTTATTGTAAAAGCTTGTTCATCTATGATAATTTCCCCTATAGTAAGATACATTGAAGAAAACATGTCCCCTGTATGTCCAGGCTCACTATTATAAGTTATTCCATTTTCATCAATATCTAACATCACCCATCTTTGTTTTCTAAACAATCCTTTTGTACTTGTAAATACTACACGGTGTTTTCTAATAGGTTGGTGTCCTTTTGGTGCGAGTTTACCATATATTTTTTCCATAATTTTTACCTCTTTACTTCCGCATTTTGTTATTTCATCTCTACAGTCTCTATCGGACTTGAAAATTCAAATGTACCATCTTTGATAGCTACTTCTTTTTTCTTCAGACTAGCAATTTTAGCCTGAACTTTTTCAATGTTTTGAGTCGCTGTGTTAATAGACCTATTCTTAGTTTCAATGCTACTTTCAATAGCTGCAATATCTTTCTGATTAGTTTCTAAATCCTCACCAGATAGATATTCTGCTTCTTTAAGAAGTCCATCTTTTCGAGAATTATCATCTTCAATGGAAGTCTTTAATTGCTTGATAGAATTATTTAATTTTTTAATCTGACCCTCTTGGAAAGATTTCTCTTCTGTGATTTCTGATAAGGCAAATTCCTCACGAGAAACTGTCCTTATTTTTCTCTTCTTAAGCTGACTGTTTTGAGTCGTCACATAGAATTGAACAACATTAGCATCTCCCTTATCTTTTGTTTTAAATGGCTTCTCTTGATCATCTGAAGGGCTGGAAACATCAATATCAATTGAGCTAGTGGAAACCGTCTTGTTCGTAATATCAATCGCATAGGCACCAAAATCCTTAGGTACGTTACGAATAATAACAGAGATTTTATTGTCTACGATGGGGACAATTTCCATCGTGGTTTGACTGGTTTTCTTTTTAGCATAGAGGTTCCATTTGAGACGTTTTGTGTCAATCCCACGATCAACTGGGGAGGTGGAATCTTTCGTTTCAAACTGGAGAACAATAACCCCTGTTTCAGGAGAATAGGTTTGACTAGAGAGTCTGATTTCACCTGTGCCGTTCTCAAATGTCCTCTTTGTTTTTAGCTGTTCATCCGTATAAGTTTGTCTTTGTGGGGAGTAGATAGCTCCCAACAATAAGCTTATCCAAGCTGTAAACAGTATGGAAAAAATGACTAACTTTCGTTTAATCACATTTTCTTGAAACCATTTCTTAGTTACTATAAATGGTTTGGCGATTGAACTAGACTTCACTCTTTCAATCCATCGTTTAATTGTATCTATCATGAACGGCACTTCCTTTCTTTTCCAATTTTTCATAATCTTTTTTTAGTTTCTCATCATGGATATTAGCTATAATTATACTCTTCTTTTCTTCACCCTTGATACTTAGAAGAACACCAGTCGCTAAAAAAAGAATGACGATTATTCCAACAATGATTGGTTGCCCCATAGAATATCTTTCATAGACTTCCCAAAATGTAAAGCTATGAAATTGTTCCAAAGGTGACGGTTTTAAGAGACCTAAGGTTATATTATCCACAAATTTAAGGAAAGACCATTTTAGCGTAGTTACACTAAAGTAATACACGCAACACCCAAAAATATAGATGAGTGTTCCCATTACTAATAGGCCACCTATAACTTGCTGGAACTCAGCAATTCTATATTCCTTATTCGTTCTCAGCAACATCTGTGTCTTCAGTAAAATATTCATAGGTTCGCGGCTTTTATTAATGCTAAAAACTTGAAATTGTCTTCCTACCTGATGAGCATTAGGTCTCTTTTGTTTCTGTTCAAAGGATCTATTTTTTCTAACTGTTCTGACCATTTTTTATTCTCCTAAATACAATTCATCTTTTCTGGAGCGAGATCCAACGTTAACCATAAGGCTTCACTTTCTGAAATATGCGTAAGCTTTCCACCTTCATCATTAAATCGGTGCAAGGTAAAAGTTCCATCAGGAAGTTTCCCTAGGACAACCATTCCTTCAGTTGTTTTCGTACGCCACAATTCACTATCGAATTGGAAAGCAGTTTCTGCCCACTTACTGATCTTTGTTTTTCGAGTCATTTAAAGCCTCCTTAATAGCTATCTTATCAGCCTTAATATCCCCTTCTCTGTCCTTAGCGGCATAGAGATAAAGCTGTGGTTTACCGTTTCTTAGCGTGACAAGTGTCGCTGCTTTTTTTACCTGATATTTTTTTACTAAAACTTGGCCAAATTCTGATTCTACATTGATGTAAAATGTCGGATAAACACTCTTTTTAGCAGCAGTAATAACAGCTGTCTTACCTTTCTCACAGTAAGGACAGCCCTTTTTATAAAAGATCAGGTTCACATTCTGATTCACCGCAGTATCCACATAAACTTGCTCTGTGAGGTGTTTGTCATAATCCCTAGCCACATAATCAGTCCAAGTAGTTTGTATGCCAACAATCGTAAAAGATAACATTACAATAGCAGCTAGCGTACCACAAACTAGTTTTAAAATTTTAAATCGATTATCCACTATTCTTCTCCTTCCATAAACTCGAACAAATCTCCCTGAACGTAACTCACTTTTGCCAAACGTTTTATCTCCGATTTTAGACAATCAAAGGTTGTCATCATTAGATTGAATCGCAATGGGTCAAATTGTTCAAAGACACTCACCAGTGGCAACATTGGGAAATGATCCTTCTTCTCACTTTGAAGAAACTCAAGGACTTGTTTTTCTGCCTCAATCAGACCGTCTACTCTAATCAGCGCTGGGATGCTTGTAATTGCTTCTCCATTTTGATAAAAGGTCAAAGCAATATCTCCAGGCTTAATTGTCTCAAATTCAGGAAAATCAGCTGTTATCTTAAAATAGTAGGCGAGTGGTTCCTGACCTAATCCTGTTAAATAGTACCCACGTACAATCTTAATATCATCCATTATCTTCCTCCTTTCAGCAAACTTTTTCTACCTTAAAGGGAGCCTGATAACATTTCGGATAATGCATAATTCTCTTCGTTCGTTGGACAGGCATTGGGTTTTGATAGTTCTCTTGCATGTATTGACTGGCCAACCCTCTACTCTCAAATACTAAAAGACAATTATTTTCGTCACAGAGGTAGTCTCCTTCTTCAAAACTAAAAATAATGTATCTCATTTCTTTTTCCGCCTTTCTCTTTAATTTGAGAAATCATTGCATGATAGTCGTTTTCTAATTCACTATCATATCCATTGTCGTATCTAATAGCGTGGTTACCCTTTAGGATTTCTGCTATTAGAACAACAAATAGAACTACTACAATACTAATAACTAATAATAAAGTTTTCATTTCCTCTCTTCCTCCTTTATGATTCCTACACTATAACTTAGTATTACAATACTAATGATAATGACTATTCTAGTTACTGCTATTTCTGCCTCTCAGTATCAGAGATATAAATGTAAGGCAGTTTGCGGGTTTGAAATTTCTTCTGCCTATCAACCAACATCTGCTTCAAATAAAGACACTTGTGTCGCTCGTTTAAGCCCATTTTTAACTCCTTCTAGCACCCGTTTGGTAAACCCTAAGCTTTCTTCAAAAAAAGCTGCAATACTAGCAAAATAAGCCTCCTGGCGTTCTTTTTTCACTTGAATCAGAGACAAGACAATGGCTTTCACAGAAGCTAATTTAATCCCTCCATAACGACCAGATTTAATTGTATAGAAGACCTTTTGATCCTGTTTCAAAGCTTTTAAAACCTTATCCAAGCTTCTTTCAGGAATACTGAGTGTTTCTCTAAGTGCTTTCTTTGTCGTCTGGATAAACGGGTCTCCAGCTTCATGTGTTGTCCGTTCTAAATAAGCCATGATGTCTGCTTTCCACTCTGACAGATGACTATATTTGCGATCTGCACGTTTCTTTTTGAATTTGTACCAGCGTTGTTTAACGAATAGATCAGTATGTTTGAGATTCTTATTCACCCACGCTTTACATAATAGTGTGATGTACTCACGGCTAGCAGCTTCGTATTTGCCAGAATAGGCGCTCGCAATGAGCTTCAGGAGTTCTCCTGAATGGACTGGTTCGTCTAATCCTAGGTTAAAGTCATTCAAAATGACCTCACAATCGCCCTGAGAGACACCGGACGAGAAATTAGCAAGAGCTAATGTAAAAAGTACGCTATTTCTTCCCATCAAGGCTTTCGCTCCCTTAATGTTCGACTCATTCAGAAGCATCTGATACCAGGGTTCATCAATCTGCTTTACCCCAGCAGTTCCTGATATTACACTTAGATTCGGTTTCTTGCTTGAAAAGGGGAGATTAGATTGCTTCATAGACCAGTCTAACCACTCCTGGAAGGAATAGGTGTATTCCTTGTGGAAAAACTCAATATTGTCTGTTCGTGGCATCCGTGCAATCCCAAAATGGTTGCAGGTCATATCAACTGGCAAGGTTTGGGCAAAGTAGTTTCTCAAATTTTGCGAGATAGCTTTGGCCACTTTGACCACTCGAAATTGTGAATGAGTCGTCACATAGGCTGCTTGTTTCAGGACAAAATAAGCCTGGTAGCCTTTATCTGATTTTAGAATCAAGGTTGGCATAAATCCTAGATCAATAGCAGCTGTTAGGATGTCTCCAGAAGTCATCTCTTCAGCAGAAGAAGTAATATCAAAATCTATGTAGAAAGTATTAATCTGTCTCAGATTATCTTCAGCATGTCCACGTGTAATTTGTCGTTTCTCGTCGCTATAAGAGCCATAGCGATAGACATTCGGTGTCCAATGCGTAAAGTTATCCTGATTCTCTAAAATTGCTTCTAGCGAGGTTAGGACAAGCCCACGTGCCTTTGTCATATTGGTCTTAGAACGATAGGCAAATATAGCCCCACGTTTTCCTTCTTCAGCTGAAGAGACTAATTTTAGGTGGCTATTCTTAAATTTGGTTTGTCTTAACCCATCTTTTAGGATTAAGTTACAGATTGTCTCTATCTGTTTTACCATTTAGGTCTCCTTATTTCTTTTGAAAATAGCTTCTTCATTTTTTCAATGTCTCTCAATAATTAAATTTGTTCCTTAAGAAGTTCTTCCGGCATCAATTTCGTTTCTTTTGCATGGTTAAGACCATCTACATATGCCTCAAAATCAACATTCTCAATCTTTACTTTAGTTTCGCGACTTTTCAATTCTCCCATACGCCGTTTTTGTTCTTCCGTTACTTCTGCTGGGACTTGCACCATCAACGCAAATTCTTCTGAGGTTTGTGCCTGTTTTCTAAATCGCTCGTCTAGTCCTGCAAGAAATCCTAACAAGTATGACTTTTTATAATCTTTCCAACGTGCCTTGGGAATTATAGAAAAGAACCGTTTTAATCGATATTTTAGATATAAGATAGCTCCTTCATAAACCTTAGTACACAATTCAGCATCGGACTGATATCCAAAGAAGATCATCTGAGTAATTCCTTCATCCACAACCCTTCTTCTTATCACTTTACATCTAAAATTTTCACCTAGAATAGCTGCTAATTTCTCTTGCCACCAAGGCATTCTATACTCCCAGGTGCCTACTGTTTCTCCAATCTTGTTTTTAGTTTGAGTAGTCGTTATATCATTCATAGATAGATTGTGCTTTACCATCAGCTTTTGAGCCATCAGAAGAGCTGTTTGTCCTTCTTCGTCATTTGGTGCATCATAAGCTAATTCAAGAAGGTTCTGTATCTTAAAAATAACCTTGTTATTCATATCAATCCTCCAATCGATACTTTCGTGGTAAATGCCAAGCATAATGTTTTGGATCATCAACCATTGCATTGTAAAAAATCATATTCTCAGCGATAATTTCTTGCCATTTAGGTATCTCTTCACGATAGATACGTTTTAGTCCATAGAATTTTTTTGCAATAAAACGAACAGCTCCAATATGATCCCCTAAGCCAACTACACACAAAACATCATGTTCCATATCATAAACCCAGTGACTTTTTGAATTTGTCAAGGTTTCCCAAGCGAATTCTCTATCTCTCTCAAGAAAGTCATAACCTGGTCTATAGTAAACCTTCGTCTGATAAGGTTCATCATTAAAACCATAAAAACAATGACTACACAGTGTTCTATTTTTATCTACCCACCAGCAAGGACCATACTTTTCGTCGATACAAGGGGTAATCCAATTACATCCGCATCGTCTACAAATTCCTGTTTCCATGTTTTTTCTCCTCATCCGGTAACAATCGTTTTAACTCGGTTGGGAAGCCATTTTTTACCCAATTTTCAATCATCTTGTCTGTTTCTTCTTGAGTCATAACTTCTCCTTTAGTTAGCTCTCATACTCTGTGGAAGAGTTGAGTTTGGCAAACAATAACCATCCTGTAAATCTCTCTTCAAATAAAATTCAGGACTTGTAGTTGTTACATAGTCGCTTCTCTTCCAGTTTCGTCGAAGACGTGTATTAAACAGGGAAATTCTTGCTTCAATCTCTTTGAACTTGAATCCTAGCTTCAAATACGTTGTAACAATTTCATGAACATGTTCTTTAGATTCTTTATTTCTAACTCTATTATGGATAGCTTGTTCTTGGTCTTCCATTATCAAACTTTTCTGATATTGGACATAGAGTACTCTCATATTTTCGATTTTCCTCTGCCAGCTCAAGTTATAAGGTTTACCAGAGTACTTATTTACCAAGTTTCTAACAGGATCTTTGAATTTCATCTGAATAGAATCAAACTCCCCTAAATCAGTTAGAGGATCAATGAAACCCATTGGCTCGCTACTGATCAACTGATCATAAAATTTATTTCTAATCATTCTAGCCTCCTAGTTATACCTTGTTGTAAGCACTTTTTAAGACGTATTTCCCAAGTTCATTTCCTCAAATAAATTCATTTGACGAAACATAGTTTGTGACTCCTTTTGACTAGAAATAGAATCTCCATTTTCTTCAGTTACATCTGAATTCGTTTCCTGATCGTGGTCAATGACTTCATAAATTTCTAAAGTGTCAATATTCATCACAATTTCCAATTCCTTCATGGTAAGACTCCCTTCTTTATAAGATTTTAAGCGAACAAAAAGGAGAACAGATTTCTCCGTTCTCCCCATAAATACAGGATTATTTCTTATTCTAAAAACTCTTACCACTTACTTTGAAATCTTTTATAAAATGTTCGGATTTTGGTTATGTTGATAATCATTGACAAAAAATAAATTTCTTTTTGATGAGACTTTAGAAGCTTTTACCTTGGTTTTTTGTTATAATTTTCTGTAGCAAGTTTCAAGGAGAAAAGCATGTCATTCGACGGATTTTTTTTACACCACATGACAGAGGAGCTCCGCCGCGAATTGCTGGGCGGCCGCATCCAAAAGATTAATCAGCCCTTTGAACAGGAGCTGGTTTTACAGATTCGCAGCAACCGCCAAAGCCACAAACTGCTCCTATCAGCTCACTCAGTCTTTGGGCGCGTCCAGCTGACTGAGACCACTTTTGAAAATCCAGCTGTTCCCAATACCTTTATCATGGTTATGCGCAAATACCTGCAAGGCGCTGTCATTGAAGCGATTCAGCAAGTTGAGAATGACCGAATTTTGGAAATCAGTGTCTCCAATAAGAACGAAATCGGCGATAGCGTGGCTGTGACTCTGGTCATCGAAATCATGGGCAAGCACAGCAATATCATTCTCTTGGATAAGGCTAGCGGTAAGATTATTGAAGCCATCAAACATATCGGATTTTCCCAAAATAGCTATCGAACTATCCTGCCGGGCTCAACTTATGTCGCACCGCCTCAGACGGGCAGTCTTAATCCTTTCACCATCGGTGATGAAAAGCTCTTCCAAATCCTACAGACAGAGGACTTAGAGCCCAAACGCCTGCAGCAAATGTTTCAGGGATTGGGTCGGGATACGGCTACTGAACTCAGTGGCCGTTTGACAGCTGACAAGCTCAAAACTTTCCGAGCCTTCTTTGCCAGTCCGACTCAGCCAAGCCTGACCGAAAAATCTTTCTCTGCTCTGCTATTTTCCGACAGCAAGACCCAAATGTCCACGTTATCCGAGCTTTTAGACACTTTCTATAAGGACAAGGCGGAGCGCGATCGGGTCAACCAGCAGGCCAGCGAGCTCATCCGCCGAGTAGAAAATGAGTTGGAAAAGAACCGAAAAAAACTGGGCAAGCAAGAGGAAGAGCTCCTAGCAACGGAGAATGCAGAAGAATTCCGTCAAAAAGGTGAACTCTTGACCACCTTTCTCCACCAGGTGCCCAACGACCAGGAACAGGTGGAATTGGACAATTACTACTCAGGTGAGAAGATTGTCATTGCGCTTGATAAGGCTCTTACGCCCAATCAAAATGCGCAACGCTATTTCAAACGTTACCAGAAACTAAAGGAAGCTGTCAAACACCTGACCAGCTTAATTGAGGAGACACGGACTACGATTCTCTACCTAGAGAGCGTAGAAACAGCCCTTTCTCAGGCCAGCCTGACTGAAATTGCGGAAATTCGGGAGGAACTAATCCAGACTGGCTTTATCCGACGGCGCCAGAGAGAGAAAATCCAGAAAAGGCAGAAACCGGAGAAATATTTGGCAACAGATGGCCAAACCATTATCCTGGTTGGCCGCAACAATCTACAAAATGATGAGCTGACTTTTAAGATGGCGAAGAAGGACGAACTTTGGTTCCACGCCAAGGATATTCCAGGTAGTCATGTGGNAAGGCCAGACTCTCTAATCTGGTCCAAGTGGACATGATTGAAACCAGAAAGCTCAACAAACCAACCGGTGGAAAGCCAGGATTTGTAACCTATACAGGCCAGAAAACCCTGCGCGTCACACCAGATGAAGAGAAGATTAGGAGTATGAAAATGTAAGAGATGAGTTGAAAGGCAACAAACCCCAAAAATTAAAAAATTTCAACTCCCCTATTTCAATATTTATCAGTTTAAGCAGAAAAATTCTAACAAATCCAACGACGGTGTTATCATCATTGAAACAAGTCAGGTGACTCGCGTCTTACAGGGCTCAACTATGAAACTGCTGAAGCTGAAATTCTTCCTAACCTCTCAAACTATCTTTTCTTTAGGATAGAATATTTATACATTTGTCGTGATTTTCTCCTACTTTTTTCAGAAAATACTCTATTTTATGGTATAATAGCCTAATGAAAAAGTAAAAAAGGGAGAGTTTCACATGGTTTCTTGGATTACAAGAATATTAAAAGGAATGATTATTGCACTTGGCTTTATCTTACCTGGTGTTTCAGGTGGTGTTTTAGCTGCTATTTTAGGGATTTATGAGCGGATGATTCGCTTTTTAGCCCACATCAAAGAAAATTTTGTTGAGAATGTTCTCTACTTCACTCCTGTAGCTATTGGGATGGTTTTAGGGATTGCAGCTTTCTCCTATCCAGTCAATCTCTTACTGGATAATTACAAGGTTATCGTTCTCTGGGGCTTTGCTGGAGCTATTATCGGAACAATTCCTAGTCTGATAAAAGAGTCCGTCAAAGAATCCGAGCGCGATCGGGCTGATATTATCACTTTCTGGCTCAGTTTTATTCTCTCAGGTATCTTCCTATATTCTCTGAATGGAATGGTGGGGACACTTCCAGCTAATTTCCTGTCTTTCGTTTTGGCTGGCGCTCTAATCGCCTTAGGAGTTCTGGTTCCCGGTCTCAGCCCATCAAATCTTCTGCTAATTTTAGGGCTCTACTCACCCATGTTAACAGGCTTTAAGCATTTGGATATATTTGGTACCTTCCTGCCAATCGGCATCGGTGGTGCTCTAGCTCTGATTCTCTTTTCAAAAGCTATGGACTATATCTTGAAAAATTATCATTCTCGAGTCTACCACTTTATCATCGGAATCGTTTTGTCCAGCACCCTACTAATTGTCATTCCACAAGCAGGAAATAGCGAGAGCATTAGCTATGCTGGCGTATCTGTTTTCACTTTGGTTCTCGCTGCCTTTTTCTTTGGATTAGGAATTTGGCTGGGAATCTGGATGTCCCAGTTAGAAGAGAAATATAAATAATGGCTAAAAAAACGAAACTAAAAAAAACATTGGTTGAGCAAATCTTAAATAAAGCAAAAATCAATCACCTAGGCTTGCAAATTAATGCTTTAGATGATATCCTGACAGAGGAATTTGACCGCTCGCAAATTTATAAAACACTGGCTTTAAACGGAGATAAAACAGGAACAGTCATCGGCATCCTACCCATCACCGAACATCTTTCGGAAAAGAAATTAGCAAAAATTTCAGGAAATAAAAAAGTCAGTATGATTCCGCAGAAAGATTTAGAAAAAACGACTGGTTACATTCACGGTGCCAATAATCCTGTCGGAATTCGCCAAAAACATCCCTTCCCAATTTTCATTGACCAAACAGCTCTGAGTCGCGAAAGTATTATTGTTTCTGCTGGTGAGGTCGGACGCAGCATCCAGATCAAGGCCCAAGATTTAGCAGATTTTGTTCAAGCAACTTTTGCAGATTTAAAAGAAGATTAATCCCATACTTTTTAATTTGCTGAATTGGACATTTCAGTTTATTATAGATTTATATGTATATGAAATAGAGCGAGGCATTGATCTTATATGAAACTATATTTTATCAGACATGGAAGAACTGAATGGAATTTAGAAATGCGTTTCCAAGGCGCAAACGGAGACTCCCCTTTGCTGCAAACAGCTATTGACGAATTGCACACACTGGGAAAGCATTTATCCGATACTCATTTTAATAAGATTTACAGCAGTGACCTGCCTAGAGCCCTTCATTCCGCTAAAATCATTCAGCAGGAAAACCATTTTGCGCCGGACCTTATTCCCATTTCAGAGCTAAGAGAATGGGGGCTTGGCAAACTGGAAGGCGCGAAAATTGCTGCTACTGAAGCCGCTTATCCTCAGCAGATGTGGGCATTCCGCCACAATTTAGCCCAGTTCGACCACAATCTATTTGGTGCTGAGTCCGTTTACCAGACCACTCACCGTACCACTTCTTTCATCAAAACACTGAAAGAAAAGAATTATCAGAAAGTTTTGATCGTCGGTCACGGAGCTAACTTAACTGCTAGCATTCGTACGCTGCTGGGTTATGAAGTCTCCCTTCTCCGTAAGGACGGCGGATTGGCCAATGCTAGCGTCACCATTCTAGAAACAGATGACTTTGACTCTTTTAAATTGATTACTTGGAATAACTTAGATTATTTAGTTGAAGATAAGACTGCGAACCTTTAAAAATCGCAGTTTTTTCTATTTTTATAGGTAATTATTGCTGAATTTCCTTCTAGTTTATGATAAAATAGGAAGGAAAGCCCTTAGGAGGAAGAAAATGACTACTGAACATATTGAAGAATTAAATGACCAGCAGATTATTCGTCGTGAAAAAATGGCTGCGCTGGCTGAGCAAGGGATTGACCCTTTCGGAAAACGTTTTGAGCGCACTGCGAATTCTGCTCAACTCAAAGAAAAATATAGCGACAAATCCAAAGAAGATTTACATGAATTGAACGAAACAGCGACTATCGCTGGCCGTCTCATGACCAAACGCGGAAAAGGTAAAGTTGGCTTTGCCCACATCCAAGACCGTGAAGGCCAAATCCAAATTTACGTTCGTAAGGATGAAGTCGGTGAAGAAAACTATGAGATTTTCAAAAAAGCTGACTTGGGTGACTTCTTGGGAATTGAAGGCGATGTGATGCGCACAGATATGGGAGAACTCTCTATCAAAGCAACGCATATTACTCACCTTTCAAAAGCTCTGCGTCCCCTTCCAGAGAAATTCCACGGTTTGACCGACGTTGAAACCATCTACCGCAAACGTTATTTGGACTTGATTTCCAACCGTGAGAGCTTTGAGCGCTTTGTCACTCGCTCAAGAATTATCTCAGAAATCCGCCGTTATCTTGACGGTCAAGGTTTCCTCGAAGTTGAAACACCTGTTCTCCACAATGAAGCTGGTGGTGCTGCTGCTCGTCCGTTCATTACTCACCACAATGCTCAAAACATTGACATGGTGCTACGGATTGCGACTGAGCTTCACTTGAAACGTCTCATCGTCGGTGGTATGGAGCGCGTCTATGAGATTGGTCGTATCTTCCGTAACGAAGGTATGGATGCCACTCATAACCCTGAGTTCACTTCTATCGAAGTTTACCAAGCCTATGCAGACTTCCAAGACATCATGGACTTGACCGAAGGCATTATCCAACATGCAGCGATTTCTGTAAATGGCGACGGGCCTGTCAACTATCAGGGCACTGAAATCAAGATTAACGAGCCTTTCAAACGGGTTCACATGGTGGATGCTATCAAGGAAATCACTGGCGTAGACTTCTGGCAAGATATGAGCTTTGAAGAAGCTGCTGCCTTGGCCAAGGAAAAGAAAGTGCCACTTGAAAAGCACTTCACCGAGGTCGGCCATGTCATCAATGCTTTCTTTGAAGAATTTGTCGAAGAAACCTTGATTCAGCCAACCTTTGTCTACGGTCACCCTGTTGCTGTATCACCTCTGGC
The DNA here is from genome assembly GCF_000767835.1 of Streptococcus sinensis. Lineage (GTDB taxonomy): Bacteria > Bacillota > Bacilli > Lactobacillales > Streptococcaceae > Streptococcus > Streptococcus sinensis. The sequence goes on from NZ_JPEN01000068.1 coordinate 89,890, forward strand.
TAAGAAAAATCCAGAAGACCCACGCTTCACAGACCGTTTCGAACTCTTCATCATGACCAAAGAATATGCCAACGCCTTCACTGAGCTGAACGATCCAATCGATCAATTATCACGTTTTGAAGCACAAGCCAAAGCCAAAGAACTCGGCGATGACGAAGCAACTGGTATCGACTATGACTATGTTGAAGCCTTGGAATACGGTATGCCACCAACTGGAGGTCTCGGAATCGGTATCGACCGTCTCGTAATGTTACTGACAGATGTGACTACCATTCGCGATGTATTGCTTTTCCCGACTATGAAGTAATCTAAAATTTACATAGATTGTAACAAAGTAAATCCTGCTGGAATTCCAGCAGGATTTACTTTGTTACATCACAAAAAAGTCTGGGGAACCAGACTTTTGATTACATTATTCATATCTCAGCGCTTCAATCGGATCTAATTTAGATGCTTTATTGGCTGGCAGGATACCGAAGATGATCCCAACCATAGCTGAAAAAATCAAGCTTCCAACAGCGGCAGTAGCAGAGACAACTGGTGGCCCTCCGAATACATCTTCTGGGACGACTGCAGCCAGCAAGGCATTAATCCCATAGGCAAGGCCAAGGCCAAGTAGACCACCGATAAGGGTCAATACCATGGATTCAATCAAGAACTGTGTTAAGATATTTCCACGTGTTGCTCCAAGAGCCTTACGTAGACCAATCTCACGAGTTCGCTCTGTGACCGATACCAGCATGATATTCATCACACCGATACCACCAACAAAGAGGGAAATCCCAGCGATGGCTCCGATCACACCGGTCATCGTTCCAGTAATTTGCTTGTATTGTTCCAGCATACTGTCCATATTTAGGATTTGATATTCTCCTTGACGAGCTCCTGACAGATTAGTCAGCTCTTTTGCAGCTTCTACACCAACCTCATTGATACGGTTAACTTCTGGCACATAGACATAGACAGTTGAGATTTCATCTGTCTGAAACTCAGAAGCTACCTGTGTATTGGCCATCAGAGCGCTCCCTGAGCTCATACTCATACTTTGACCAGCATTGGGATCTTTATAAACACCGACAACTCGGTAGTTGCTGTCACCAACTGAAACTACTTTATTCAGGGCTTCTGCACTACTTCCAAACAGGCTGTTCGCCACTGTTTCATCGATCATCATCACATTAGAAAAACTTTGATAGTCACTAGGCAAGAGAGTCCGTCCAGCTAAAATCTCATATTTTCTAATTTTAAAGAAAGTCGCATTGACTCCTGTAATATTGACCTTATCAGACTTCTTGTTCTGATAAGAAAAGTCAGCTGTCGAACCATTGGTCACATAATACCCCTTGACTCCATCAATCTTTAGTAGTTCCTTGACCCAAGACTCTTGGACAACAGGGGGTTCTTCTAGTATCTCACTATCTGCATCTGGACCACCACCGGGATTCATAAAGTTGACTCCCATCGTATAATTACTTTTAGTAGGAGAATAAAGCAAGCTCACATACTGTTGTTCTTTGGTGATACTTTTGGTAACTCCCTGTTGCATCCCATTTCCCAGTGCTAAGATAACGACAACAGACGCAACCCCGATGATAATCCCAATCATTGTCAGAAAAGCTCGCATTTTATGTCCAAGAATGGAGCTAATGGCAAATTTAAAATTTTGCATTAATCCAATTCCTCCTTCTTAGCACTATCTGAAGAAATCACCCCATCCCGAATGACAATCTGCCGCTTGGCATAGGCTGCAATTTCAGGCTCATGGGTAACCATGATGATGGTCTTGCCTTCCTCGTTTAACTCTGTCAAAAATTCCATAATCTGCTCACCAGTCTTGGTATCCAAAGCCCCTGTCGGTTCATCTGCAAGAATAATGGAGGGATTGTTGACCAGAGCACGCGCAATAGCCACCCGCTGCTTTTGTCCTCCGGAAAGTTCTGAGGGAAGATGGAGCATCCGCGACTCCAACTCAACCTTTTTGAGAAATTGTTCTGCCAAGGCCTTCCGCTTAGACTGAGAAACACCCGCATAGATCAGCGGCAGCTCAACATTCTGCAGAGCATTCAGTTTAGATAAGAGAAAGAACTGCTGGAAAACAAAACCGATTTTATTATTGCGGACCTTGGCTAGCTTTTTATCTCCAAGTTTCGCTACTTCTTTGTTTCCCAAATAATATTCACCACTTGTCGGACGATCCAGCATACCAATGATATTCATCAGAGTCGATTTCCCAGAGCCAGAAGGTCCCATGATGGCAACGAATTCTCCTTCTTCCACTTCCAAATTGATGTCTTTCAAAACCCGAAGTTCTTGATCACCATTTCGATAGCTCTTATTTATATTCTTTAAATCAATTAGCTTCTTCATAAGACTTCACCTCTTGACCATCTTTTAAGCTATCTGTTGGATTGGTGATAACTTTACTGTCTTTTGTCAAACCAGATGAGATTTCTTGATTTTCAGCATCAGCATTTCCAAGAGTTACTTCTGTCTTCTTGGCAACTCCTTTTTCCAGCGTCCAAACATAGTTTTTGTCTCCGTCTGGTACCACACTGCTGACTGGCACAAGAATGCCTCGAGTATTGTTTTTAACTTCAATATTGACAGAGAAACCTTGTTTGAGCTCTCCGATTTCACTAGTAATATCTATCGTAAATGGGTATTTTGCACCAGATGCCGGTGCTGCTCCACCTGCTCCAGACGCTGCTTGTTGACCATCTTTTGGATAATTGGAGATAAAGCTGATTTTACCTGTCCATTTTTTGTCAGGGTAAACTTTTGATGTAATGGTTACTTCCTGACCAACAGACAAATTAGCAAGATTGTATTCAGAAAGTTCTCCTTTAATTTGCAGATTTTCATTGCTGACAATATGAACAAGTGTTTGATTGCTGCCCGTTGTAGATTTGGAAACATCTCTATTTACTTCAACAACGGTACCTTCTGCTGTACTTGTTACGGTAGTTGCTTCAAGTAGGGCATAAGCTTTATTCATACTGTCAACCGCATCAGCCCGCGCATCGCGCAGGTCAGCAAGCTGTGAGTCGACTGAGCGTTGAGCAGAAGCTGCTGATTTATCATCAGCTTCTTCGTCTCCCGTTGATGATACCGAGACTCCATTTGTCTGTAGGTCATAAATCTGACGATCAACTTTATTGACAGCACGAACTGCTGTATCATAGGCAACCTGAGCTTCTGTACTCTTGTACTGAACCAAAGCCTGACCAACTGACACTTGATCACCCACATTTACTAAGACACTCTCTAAATCTCCCTTGGTTCCATCATAGTAAACATACTGTTCTCCATTGGCAGTCACATTTCCTGTCAATAAAACAGATGAAGCAACGGAACCTTCTTTGACTTTTTGGACGATTGGAGTTGCTTCTACTTCTGGTGTCGAAGCATTGTTTCCACTAAACCACATAAAGAAAATGGCCACTAAAACAATTGTAACGGCAGTTCCAATAATGCTAAATATCTGCCATTTTTTTAACTTTTTCATCTTTTTTCTTCCTCCTGATGAAAACGAATTTTTCTTTTTTATATTATATCATAACTATATTTTATTTTTTTCACAAAAAACTTTGAAAATCTTAAAGGTATTTTAATTCCTGTTCTGTAATGCTCTTCACCTCTCGTAGCAGATTTTTGCATTCACTTTCTAAAAAAGGTACAATTACCTCATATTGATTAAAGGAGCTTATATCTAACTATGAAAGAATTCGATATTATTGCTATTGGCGGTGGCAGCGGCGGAATTGCTACCATGAATCGTGCTGGCGAGCATGGCGCCAAAGCTGCTGTCATTGAAGAAAAGAAATTAGGGGGAACCTGTGTCAATCTTGGCTGCGTTCCTAAAAAAATCATGTGGTACGGTGCCCAGATTGCTGAGGCCATCCAACACTATGGACCAGACTATGGCTTTACTTCAGAAAATCAGCACTTTGACTTTGCTACCTTACGAAAAAACCGTGAAGCCTACATTGATCGCGCTCGTTCATCCTACGATGGAAGCTTCAAACGCAACGGCGTTGAACTGATTGAAGGTCGTGCTCATTTCGTTGACAAGCACACAGTCGAAGTCAATGGAGAGCTAATTCGCGCCAAACATATCGTTATCGCAACAGGCGCTCATGCAGCCATTCCTCAGATTCCTGGTGCAGAATACGGCGAGACTTCCGATGATGTTTTTGCTTGGGAAGAGCTTCCCAAGTCTGTTGCCGTTGTCGGAGCAGGCTATATCGCAGTGGAACTAGCCGGCGTCCTCCATACTCTAGGTGTTAAGACGGATCTCTTTGTCCGTCGCGACCGTCCCCTCCGTAATTTCGATAGCTATCTGATTGACGGATTGGTGGCAGAGATGGAAAAATCTGGTCCAAGTCTTCATGCTCACAGGATACCCGAACGAGTGGAAAAACTGGCTAATGGCCAGCTGAAAATCCACTTCCAAGATGGGAGCAACCACACAGCAGAGCATATCATCTGGGCTATTGGGCGTAAGCCAAATGTCCAAGGCCTCAATCTTGATGTTGCAGGGGTTACCCTAAATGACCGAGGCTTCATCGCTGTGGATGAATACCAAAATACTATCGTACCTGGCATCTATGCCTTGGGCGATGTGACTGGCGAAAAAGAGCTGACACCGGTAGCAATCAAGGCTGGCCGCACCCTATCTGAGCGCCTCTTTAACGGCAAGACAGATGCTAAGATGGATTACTCAACTATTCCAACTGTCGTCTTCTCCCATCCCGCTATTGGAACAGTAGGTCTGACGGAGGAAGAAGCTATTCGAGATTATGGTGTTGAGCAAACTCATGTCTACACCTCTAGCTTTACCTCCATGTACTCAGCTGTTACTCGCCACCGCCAACAGGCTCGCTTTAAGCTCATCACCGCTGGTGACAATGAGAAAGTCATTGGCCTACACGGTATCGGATATGGCGTAGATGAAATGATTCAGGGCTTCGCCGTAGCTATCAAGATGGGAGCCACCAAGGCTGACTTTGACGCCACCGTTGCCATCCATCCGACCGGATCCGAAGAATTTGTCACCATGCGCTAACACTAGAAACTTAACGAAAGCTCATTATTATCATAAAATAAAGAAAAGAAGGCAACCATAACTTATCCTTTCATTTTTGATTTTTATCTTACATTTTTGTAAGAAAGAAGTCTTATGCCATTTGGATAGAGTAGTCACACTATCTGGCTTTGTTCTTTGGCTTCTTACTTTATTTTAAAGCATAAGATTCAATTATCATTCAAGAAATTCTAAATTATTTCTAAAATTAGGGGAGATTTATTTAAAGGATCTTCCTCTTTTTTTATTCAGCATGCTTACTTGTTCTAAACAAGCTTATAAGTTGTAATTTTTCAAGACAGTCTTATTTTCTTGTTGTATTTACTTGCCAGCCATCTTTTACCCTTTCTGCTATTCAAGAAGAGGAATTTTTGATATGATAAGAAGAAATACTAAGAGAAAGGGGATTGGAAATGAGCAAAACGAAAAAATTATTAGCAGCTCTGGGAATTATTTTCTTTAATATTTTTGGCTTAATCGCCTTTATCTTCCTCCTCATTCGGAGTCGCAAAAAGCGGAAATAAGCAAACAACTGTCTAGTCTGATATAAAAAGACTTGACTTTTTTTTATTTTGATTTAGAATAGTTACCATAATTTTAAAAAGAGGTTTACTATTATGAACAAGAACAGAGCATTTCTTCTTGCCCTTCCAGCTATTGGTGCTGCTTTCCTAGCTGTACTCTCCCAGCTTAGTTTCTCCATTGGGACCATTCCCATTACCCTACAGACCTTTGCTGTCGGTTTGATTGCGACCATTTTTAAGCCTCGTGAAGCGGTGTTGTCTGTTCTGCTCTATCTGCTGCTGGGTGCTATTGGCCTGCCAGTCTTTGCCGGAGGAAGCGGTGGTTTTCAAGCCCTCTTCGGGCCAAGCGCAGGCTATCTTTGGGCTTATCTGCTCTTTGCATTGCTCACTTCTAGTTTGACAAGTAAGGATAGCAAGTTTTACACGATCTTTTTGGCTAACCTGCTCGGAGATGCACTGGTCTTTGTCGGTGGCGTAATCGGACTTCATTTTCTGGCTAACATGGGATTTTCCAAGGCCATTGCTGTTGGTGTCACACCTTTCATTCTTCCTGATCTTTTAAAAATTGTCGCAATCACTCTCATCAGCATTCCTATGTTTAGGAGTCTGGCTTTTCATTCCTATTTTTCAGACAATAAAAACGGATAGACTTTGCGTCTATCCATTTTTAAATGCATCCAAAAGAACTTGAAATTCTTCATTGGAAAGGGTAATTCCCTTGCCCATCTTGCTGTGGTCAGGACTCCAAGTTCGGATATCGTACTTGGCTGGCGCACCGTTAAAACTTACGCGGTTGAGTTCTTTGGTCCAGCCTTTTTCATTTTCCGATAAAACGAGCAATTTTTCCTCGATTTCAAATTTAAATTCTGCCATACTTTACCTCTTTTCTACTTTCTATCTCATTATTCGTAAAAGATTTTACTTTTTTAATTATTTTATTATATAATATATTGTAACAAGTTATGGAGATTTTAGCTATGAAAAAATATCTCGAAATGATTTTACAAAAAACTAATGAGTTTATCAACTACAAAAAGACAGATAAGGAAGAGGACGACAACAGTCACATCCTGCAGACCATTGACCTGGCTCTGCGGAAAAATTCTGGTGTCCATGTTATTTTTCTGGATAAGAATTTTACTGGCGATATTGTCAAATATGACCGTGACCGCCAGCAGTTAATTGTCAAGAATTTCAAAAAAAGCATGACAACCATCATCCGTGTGCCTGATATCCAGCGCATCAGTCTGGTCCCCAATAATATCCGTGAAGCTCAAAAGAAAGATATTCGGCTCGAAAGTCGCAAACCAAAAAAATAACTCTTCAAATCAAAAGCGATTTGAAGAGTTTTTTATCTTTGAAAGTCAATGGCAGTATTTATAGGATAACTAGTTCTGCTATCAATTCGCATCAGTACAGGCAAGTCTTGCTTAACTAGCAAATTCCTCCTGACTTTGCTCCGAATTAAGCACGAACAGTCACACTGCTGCCATCTTCTTTGTATAGATTTATTAAGCCTTCCTTGCGGGCACGAACCATATCACCAGCTTGGACTGGCTGTGGAACGGTAATCGTCAGCAATTCCATTGGATTCGGCGCGCGGTCAATCTTATTGCCCTTGTCATCATGGAGGTCAGTAATGTAAGTTTCAAAATGGCGGAAACCAGGTCCGTAGAATTCTACCTGATCGCCTTCATGGATAACATTCCGCTGGCGAATGGTCGCAGTTTGTGTGGCCTCATCATAAGCAACCACTTCAGCAACGAACTTATATTCTGGAATCTTACGGCGGGCTCCGAAAAGCTGCTCATTCTCAGTTGGCGTATGATAGTAAAAGCCAGTTGCCAGCTCACGTTGGGCTACTTTCCACATTTCATCTACCAAATCTTGCTTAATAGATTCAAACTTTTCTGGACTTTCCAAATAGGCGTCCACAGCTGCTTTGTAACAGTTGGTCACCGTCGAAACGTAGTGAATAGACTTCATCCGACCTTCGATTTTCAAACTATCAACACCGTTTTCAATCATATCAGGAATGCGGTCAATCATGGACATATCAACTGCGGACATGGAGAATTCCTCTGGAACTGCTCCCTGTAAACTCTTGCGTTCTTGACCAAAAGGCATATCGTAAAGATCATATTTCCAGCGACAAGATTGCGAGCAGCCACCACGGTTAGCGTCACGCATACTCATGTGATTGGAAAGGGTACAACGGCCAGAGTAAGAAATACACATGGCCCCGTGAACGAAAGCTTCAATTTCAACATCTGTACGCTTGCGAATCTCAGCTAGCTCGGCCATAGAAACCTCACGCGCCAAAACGACCCGTGTCAAACCAAGATTTTTCCAAAATTCAAGCGTTTCATAGTTAGTGGCACTTGCTTGCGTTGACAGATGAATCTCCAGACCAGGCGCTTCTGATGCCGCGATGGCAATCAGGGCTGGGTCAGAAACAATAACAGCTGCAATCCCGATATCCCGCAAACGACGGAACCATTCTCCAGCTCCAGCTTCATTTCCTTCGTGCATGACCATATTAGCTGCTACATAGACCTTGGCACCATACTCAGCCGCAAACTGAACCCCTTCTTCCATTTGCTCAAAAGTGAAGTTTCCCGCACGACTGCGCAAACCATAGGCTTGACCACCAATAAAAACAGCATCTGCCCCATAACGAACAGCTACTTTTAACTTTTCTAACGTACCAGCTGGTGAGAGCACCTCTGGACGTTTTAATTTTTTTGTCATCTTTTCTCCTATTTGCAATATAAAAGTGTTGATGTTTAACCTTATCTATTTTATAGCAATTTACTGCTAAAAGCAAGATAAGCAACTTTATTTTTACAATTCTAATTCCGATATTCGAATTAAATCAAAAAAGCAACTGGACATGCAGTTGCCCTATATTTATTTTACCATATCTGGATCATAATCATAAAAACCAGTATCCAGAAAACGATTCTTCGGATGCAGTTTATGAACCAACTCATCCAGCAAGAAGGCTTGGTCATGGGTAAATTCACCTTTTTCAAGCAAGTCACGGGCTCGGATAAAGAGCTTGACAATCTCGACAAAATTCTGACCTGGCGTATAAAGTCCTTCCAGCTTCCAGTGGGTAAAGCCATGTTCAACTAATTCTCCCAATTTGGTCATCAAATCCAGATCATTATTGGCAAAAATATGCGTACCATGATTGTCTTCAAAAATCGAATAATGACTTTTGGGATCACTTGGCTCTGCTAAGAAAAGGTCCCTTTCTCTGGTCTTTTCATCATCTATATGCGTAAAATTGTAGTAATTTTGCAGGAGAGGTCGCTTCGAATGATGGATAACACTGGCACCGTAAACTAAGATTTCGGCAGGGATTTCCAGAATTTCTGGCATCTTAAAGAGCTCAGCCGATGGGATTTCACGCGCTAAAACCGCTTCAGAGACACCAGCATTTTTGCCCCAAAAGTTGATCTGACGGCTGCTGGTAACCATAGTAGAGGCATCATAAATAGTCTTAAAATTGTAGCCATCACGCTGCAGGACGTAAAAAACACCTGCATCTCCGACTGTAATGTAATCAACCCCAATCTCTTGAAGATAGTCTAAATACGGCTTAATTTTATCCATCATATCTTGGTGCATGAGAGCGTTTACGGCAACTGTCAACTCTTTCCCGTGCTGATGGACTAGAGAAGAAATACGATTTAATTCATCATAAGTGAAATTATGAGGCAATCGAAGACCATAATTTTTTTCACCGACATAAATTCTATCAACTCCTGCCTGTAAGAGTTGCTCAACTTGCTCTACACTTTCAGCTGTAGCTGTAATAATTATCTTTTTCATACCATCTATTATAACAAAAAAATATTTACTAGCTATTCTTAATTCGAATTTAGTCGTTTTGTAATGTTCTTGTAATATTTTAAACAGACAAACATGGTAAAATTATAGAGTACTGAAGGAGAGAGAATTATGCCCGTAAGAAAATACCAACAATATGATGACCCTATTGACTATACCTATCAAGATGAAACTATACAATCCCCACTCTATCAAGAGTATCTACCTGAAGCTGAATCCGATCCAAAGTTAAGTGAATTGTTCTTCTTTTTAAATATTGCTGTTTTCTGTGTTTTAACCGTTTTATTTAGTTTTATATTTTTGGCTTTCAAAGTAAATGCTTTTATAGCTTTTGTACTTGCCATCGCAACTAGTTTGTTTGCTATTCAGCTCTATCGAACATTTGCAAAAAAACATTCTGATAAAAATTAATTTATGTCCCTACAATTTTGAAAAGGAGGCTGAGACAAAAAGATTTCAATTTTTAAAAATCTTAATTATTAAGCTCTTCAAATCTATAATTAAATGCAAAAAGCGAACAAAGCAGAATTCTGATTACCAGAAAACTAGTTTTGTTCGCTTTTTATATTTGAGGTCGGACTTTTGTCCCAGCCTCTTTTATATTTACCAAGCATAATTTGGCTCCTGGCAGGCAACCATCGCAGTCAATAACTCTTCTGGACTGACCTTCTTCAACCCTCCATAAACAGGGTCCTGAACCAAATAAGAAGGATCTAGATAATAAACAGCCAGGATATCAGTGCCATCTACCGATAGCTCGTACCCTGTTCCCACAACATTGTGCTCTCCCTTGCGGCCTGGATAGAGAAGAGCGTTATTAACTGTATAATACATAGGGTAGCCATCATCAATATTCTTGCGTAAGCGCTCCTTAAAAAGGCGCATATCTTCAGAATTCTTTGCACTACTGCTCACTGTCGCTAGATGGTAGCCCGCTTGACCTGCCGGCACTTCCGCATAGCCAAACAGATATTGATTTAAGACACGGACAGCATTGACATTATGGGTACCGAATGTCTCGTCGGTTCCCATCGCTCGCGCCAATTCTTCCTGACTGACATTGACCCCCTTGTAAGCTAAAATCATACTGACAGAAGTCGGTGCACAAGTATTCCAAGCTCTCTGAACCTGCATAGGGACTTCCAAGCGTTTTCTGATTGAAAGAGCTGCTTCTTTGCTGGAAGGCTGTGTCGCTTGCTTACCATTTTCACTGCTTTGGCTGGGGCTTTCCGACTCTGAGGAAATGGAATTCTGGCTAGTGCTAGATTGCTTAGAACTAGGTTGGCTAGTGCTCGAAGCTTGAGAAGAAGAGGCAGAGCTTCTAGACTGGGGTTTGTCCGAAGATTTCTGCTGGGAACAAGCCAGCAAACAGAATGCCATCCCAAACAAGGCAATCATTTTTAAACTCTTCATATCAATACCTCCTTTTATAAATATGATAACGCTTTCTTTGGGAGAAATCAAGATAGGCCAGCGGATGCCGGCCTATTTTTTATTTCTCATTCTCTTTTGCTTCTGTTTCTAAATCAATGATAATCTCTTCTGAAGGAGTTGTTTCCTCTTCTTCAGTCAGCGTCTCAGAGACTACTTCCTCAAAAATTTCCTCTTCTTTTTCAAATTTCTCTTTGATTTCTTGGAATTTATCCTGTGAGTAGTCTACCACTGATTTAGTTGTGTCTTTTACAGATTCTAACACTGTTTCGGCTGTGATTTCACCTTTTTCGACCTTCTCTTTGGTTTGGTTGATGGTCTTCACAGCTTGGTCAGAAAAATCTTTCACTGACTGGACGACTACCTCATGTGTCTTGTCTGGATTTTCCCGATAATCACTGACAAAATCTTGTACTTTTTCCGTAACTTCTTTTCCCTTTTTACTGGTCAGAAAATACGCTGCTGCTGCACCAGAAACGGCACCTAACAAGAGTGATGAAATTTTTCCCATAATAAACCTACTTTCTTATTTTTTGAATAATTTTGATGCAAAACGAAGAGCAGTTAAACCTGCAGTTGTTTTCGCAGTTCCTTTTCCGGCTGCAACAGCCTTCTTGCTCAGTGTGCGAGCCTGATCATTCAAGTCAGATACAGACTCAGATAAATCTGCAACTGCCGTAAATAGCGGGTCAATGGTTGCGACCTTTTGGTTTATATCATCTGTCAGAACGTTGACCTTAGCCAGTAAATCATTGGTTTGATGCAGGGTTACATTGACATCAGAAGTCAAAACTTTGATGGTGTTTTCTGTCTCATCTAGCATTTTCCCAGCCTTATCGCCGAGAGTTTTGACGGTAATGGTCATGTATATTAGAAAGACAATCAATGCGACAGCAACTAAAGTATAAGCAATTTCAAGCATAGTTTTCTCCTCTCATTCTTGATAATAGGGGGCTTGTTTTTTTCTCTGATAAATGATAATGCCAAGGCCCAGTAAAATCAGGGCAACAGACAGCCACTGAGATACACGAATACCTAGGAACATGAGACTATCTGTCCGCATACCTTCGATAATCATCCGACCAAAGCCGTACCAAATTAGGTAAAAGGCTGCCAATTCTCCCTGACGGAAGAATTTAGACCTACGTCGTAAAATCAGTATCAAGACAAAGCCAAGTAAATTCCAAACGGATTCGTATAAAAAGGTCGGCTGACGGTAAGCACCGTCTATGTACATATTGTCGCGAATGAAAGACGGCAGATAGTTGAGACTCTTGACCGCCACTCCATAGGCTTCTTGGTTAAAGAAATTGCCCCAACGGCCGATACTCTGGGCAATCAGGACACTTGGTGCCGCAATATCCAGAAAATCAACGGGATTGATCAGCCTTCTCTGTGAAAAGAAATAGAGGACTAGGGCGCCGGTTATCAAACCGCCATAGATGGCCAAGCCTCCATTCCAAATCTGAAAAATCTCAATCAGAGGCTGCTTGCTATAATAAGACCATTCAAAAATCACATAGTAAAGCCGCGCTCCAAGGATAGCCAAAGGAAAGGCAATCAGGATAAAGTCTATAATATCATCTGGGATCATTTTCTTGCGTGGAGCTTCCTTCATAGCTAAGTAGACTGCTAAAATCAAGCCACTGACAATACAAAGAGCGTACCAACGGATGCTGAAGGGACCTACTGTAAAGGCTACTGGATCAAGCATCTGTCACCTCATTCTGGCTAATCAGATTAGTCAAGCGTTCCTCAAAAATCTTAGTGGCATCAAAGCCCATTTCCTTAGCCCGATAGTTCATCGCTGCCGCTTCAATGACAACGGAAATATTACGCCCAGTCTTAACAGGAATACGGATACGCGGAATACCAACCCCTGCAATTTCCAGTTCCTCGGCGTTATTTCCTAAACGGTCAAATGCTTTATGTGAGTCATAATTTTCCAGATAAACCGCAATCTGAACCTGTGATGAATCCTTGACCGCGCTGGCGCCGTATAGACTCATGACATCGATAATCCCAACTCCTCGGATTTCCAGAAGATGGCGCAGAATCTCAGCAGGCTCTCCCCAGAGGGTCATCTCATCCTTGGCATAGATGTCCACTCGGTCATCTGCAACTAGACGATGGCCTCGTTTGACAAGTTCAAGGCCAGTCTCGCTCTTACCGATTCCACTGTCCCCCTGTATCAGTACTCCCATACCATAGATATCCATCAGAACCCCATGGACGCTGGTCCGTTCTGCCAAGCGTGAATCCAGATAACTAGATATTTCACCAGATAAGCGACTGGTAGGTGTCTTACTTCTAAGGATAGCAACCTTATTTTCTTCTGCAGCTTGGAGCATTTCCTCGGGAATTTCAAGTTTTCTCGCAATAATAACCACAGGCGTTTCAGGCTGAAACATTTTCAAAAGCACTTGATAACGATTGTGCGAGGTCATCTTCATCAGATAAGACCATTCTTTCATTCCGATTAGCTGAATACGCTCAGGTGTGTAGTAATCAAAATAGCCCGTCATTTCAAGTCCTGGACGAGAAATGTCAGAAGTCTGAATTTCTTTTTCTAAGAGATTTTCATCTCCGTATATCAGATGAAGTCGTACTTTATTTAATAGGTCTTTGACCTTTACAGACATCAGTTTCTCCCTTCAAATCTTTCTTTCTCTATTATAACAAATTTTTAGGGTAAGAGCGGATTTAAGGAGACATTTTCAAAGGGAAATACAGTATTCATGTAATTTAATGCTCAAAAATCAACTAGAAGTCTGCCTACCACTGCCCTGCATTTGTTCTCTATCAAGACTTTTATTACTACCTTCTCCACCATCGTCACTCTATGTATGCAATTGACACCTTCCCCTGCCACCTGCGGCCTCTGGGCTACAGCTGTGAAAGGGAGTTGACTCGGAATGGTTTTAATGCCTTTCCTCAGTATAAGATTCCCCAAATGTATCGCCTGCACAAGCGTTATAATGCTGTTAAAGATTTAGCCGAATTTTGAGACTATAAGAAAAAACATCTGCAGCCGAACTGCGAGATGCTTTAAAGGTGATTGAAATTGAAGTTTTAATAATGAAAACTTTGAATCGTAGCTCTCAGATGACTTGGGAGTTCATTTTTAGTGTTTAAGCAAAAAAGCCATCCGTAGATGACTTTTTGCTGTTAAATAGCATTTTTGTCCATACCTAATTTACGTTGGATGAACTTAACAATCTCAACAATGACAATCATAGAGAAACTGCCGACTAGGACAACCGTCCATTGGGTCAAATCTAACTTGGTCACATGGAAAATCTTTTCAAGTGGATCAATCACAATGGTTGAAATCAAGAGGATGAAAGAAACCAGAATAGACCAGTTGAAGGTCTTAGACTTGAATGGACCAACTGTAAAGATAGATTGGTAAACAGATTTTACATTGTAAGCATGGAAGAGCTGGATGAGCCCTAGAGTCGCAAAGGCCATGGTAAGGGCATCCGCATGAATCGCTTTTACATCGCCCATATGAACTGGATTAGCAATAGCATAGCCATAGACGGACAGAACGAGAGCACCTTGCAGCAGTCCTTGATAGATGATGGAACTCATGACACCACCAGAGAAGAAGCTAGACTTACGGCCACGAGGCTTGTGAGTCATGACACCTGGCTCAGCAGGTTCAACCCCCAAGGCGATAGCTGGGAAAGTATCCGTTACTAGGTTTATCCATAGCAGGTGAACTGGTTGCAATACATCCCAACCAAACAAGGTAGCCAGGAAGATAGTTAGCACCTCAGCTGTATTAGCTGAAAGGAGATACTGGATGGTCTTTTGAATGTTTGAGAAGACCTTGCGTCCTTCTTCTACGGCGACGATGATGGTCGCAAAGTTATCATCCGCAAGAATCATATCAGAAGCACCCTTAGATACTTCTGTACCTGTAATGCCCATACCGATACCGATATCGGCTGTTTTCAAAGCTGGTGCGTCATTGACACCATCACCTGTCATGGCAACAACCTTACCTTGGTTTTGCCAAGCTTTGACAATCCGTACCTTATGCTCAGGAGAAACCCGCGCATAGACAGAGTATTGGTCAACAACCTTTTCGAATTCTGCATCAGAAAGCTCGTTGAGCTCAGCACCAGTCAGGACATGATCTTCAGTATCTCCCGCATCGATGATACCCAAGCGCTTAGCAATAGCTTCTGCTGTATCCTGATGGTCACCAGTAATCATGATTGGACGAATACCAGCTTCCTTGGCCACGCGAACAGCTTCTGCTGCTTCTGCACGTTCTGGGTCAATCATACCGATTAAACCAGTAAAGATTAAATCATTTTCTAGATTTTCAGAAGTTAAGTCAGTCGGAACTGCATCAATAATCTTGTAGGCGCCAGCTAGCACGCGCAGAGCTTGGTGAGCCATTTCTGAGTTGTTCGACTTGATCAGCTGTGATGTAGCATCATCAATCGCTGCAACATCTCCAGCCTTATCGCGGGAAACACAGCGTTTCAAGAGTTGGTCAGGAGCACCCTTGACTGCCACTAGGAATTTCCCGTCTGGCAATGGATGGACAGTAGACATGAGCTTACGGTCTGAGTCAAATGGCAGCTCAGCCACACGAGGATACTTCTCTAAAAATCCTTTAACATCATAGCCCTTGTCCAGAGCATATTGGATAAAGGCTGTTTCTGTTGGGTCACCAATTAGCTTCCCTTCTTGGTCAATCTTAGTATCATTGGCTAGGACAACCGAACGTAAGAGCGGCAGCTCCAAGCCAAGTTCAATATCTTGACCAGCTTCATTCAGGTTCCCATCGTAAAAGACTTTTTCGACCGTCATCTTATTCATAGTCAGGGTACCGGTCTTATCTGAAGCGATAATCTCAGTTGAGCCCAAAGTTTCAACAGCTGGAAGCTTACGGACAATCGAATTCCGCTTAGCCAGAACCTGTGTTCCCAAAGCCAGCACAATGGTAACGATAGCTGGCAGACCTTCTGGAATAGCCGCAACCGCAAGAGCAACCGAAGTCATCAGCTCATCCAGTGGATTTTTACCTTGAATGAAGACACCGACTACAAAGGTCACCGCGGCAATCACCAAGATAGCATAGGTCAGAACTTTAGACAGACTATTAAGATTTTGCTTGAGCGGTGTGTCCGTTTCATCCGCATCCTGCAACATACCTGCGATATGGCCGACTTCCGTATACATCCCTGTATTGACAACAACCCCTACTCCTCGGCCGTAGGTGACATTGGAGTTTTGGAAGGCCATATTGACTCGGTCGCCGATACCAGCATCAGCAGCTACTGCAACAGTCAAATCTTTCTCAACTGGCACAGACTCACCTGTCAAAGCTGCTTCTTCGATTTTCAGGGAATTAGCTTCCAAAAGTCGCATATCTGCTGGGACAACGTCACCGGCTTCCAATCTAACGATATCACCAGGCACTAATTCTTTGGAGTCCAATTCAGTGACATGACCGTCACGCAGTACACGCGCTGCTGGGCTTGACATGGATTTAAGGGCTGCAATGGCTTCTTCTGCCTTGCCTTCCTGATAGACACCAAAGATAGCATTGATGATGACCACAGCTAGGATAATGATAGCATCTGCAATATCCTCACCACCTGATGTTACGACAGACAAGACCGCCGCTACCAACAAGATGATAATCATCAAATCCTTGAACTGCTCAATGAATTTCATCAAGAGGGACTTTTTCTCCCCTTCTTCTAATTCATTGCGGCCGTAGTCCGCCAAACGTTGCTGGGCTTGGCTGCTGGTCAATCCTTGTTCGGAAGCTTCCATTGCTTGCAAAACTTCTTCAGGGCTTTGAGTATAAAAAGCTTGACGCTTTTGTTCTTTTGACAAAATGTCTCCTCCTTTTGATGGGCCTCTTTCAAAATAAACAAAAAGAGACCTGTTAATTAACAAGTCTCGCTATTTCATACAAGGCCGGAAATTTCTTTCGTATTGACGACCTTGTAACGGTGTGACCGTTAGCTACTCCCTTGAGTGTATTTATTATACCAAAATTCTTGTAATTTTCAAGGCGGAGCAGCTAGTTTTCAATTTTTTCTTCTTTCCATTCGATTTTCATCTGATAGGAAGCAAAAAGCTGATCATCGTCGGCTCTTTTCAAATTATAATGAAGTTCCAAAGCCTGATTGTCTACATCTAAGTGATAATGCTGAGTGTCTGTAACAAACTGTTGAACTCCCAGCGGTGTTGGAATCGCCACCAAATGCTGACTGTCTTTGACAAAGGATAATATGGACTTGGGCTTGGAAAAACGGGTCATGGTCAGCTTATCGGCATTAAATTTCAAAACTACCTTCTCCTTCTCCTCATTCTTATAGAGCAAGTAGTGATAGTCACCTTTTTGTGTCCATTCCACATCGTAGATTTGGTCAATCAACTCTATTTGATCATCTAGTTTGATTTGATTTCTCATTCTAATTTTCATTATTGTCTCACATTTCTTTTTTCCTTTCTCTATTTTATCAAAAATTTCTGTAGAATTCTCCCTTTCTACCTCACCCTTTGAATTTCGTCCGCTGAGCATTTATGATATAATAGGACTATGGTTGAAAAAGTATTTCGAGACCCAGTCCATAATTACGTTCATGTGGACCATCAGGTCATTTATGATTTAATCAATACCAAAGAATTTCAACGGCTGCGCCGCATCAAACAGCTGGGCACTTCTGGCTATACTTTCCACGGCGGGGAGCACAGCCGTTTTTCGCATTGTCTGGGAGCTTATGAGATTGCCCGGCGTATCACCGAGATTTTCAATGAAAAATACAGCAATGTCTGGGACAGTCATGAGAGCCTGCTAGCCATGACGGCCGCTCTTCTGCATGACTTGGGACACGGGGCCTATTCGCACACCTTCGAGCGGCTCTTTGATACCAACCACGAAGACATTACACGTCAAATCATCACCAGTCCAGAGACTGAGATTCATCAGGCACTGGTGCAGGTTTCACCTGATTTCCCAGAAAAGGTAGCCAGCGTCATCAATCATACCTATCCTAATAAGCAAGTGGTTCAGCTGATTTCCAGTCAGATTGATGTGGATCGGATGGACTATCTCTTACGAGATTCCTTCTTTACTGGCGCTTCTTACGGTCAGTTCGATTTGACTCGAATTCTACGAGTGATTTGTCCTGTAGAAAACGGCATCGCCTTCAAGCGCAATGGTATGCACGCGGTGGAGGACTATGTGGTCAGCCGCTACCAGATGTACATGCAGGTCTATTTCCACCCAGCCAGCCGAGCTATGGAAGTGCTGCTACAAAATCTGCTCAAGCGAGCTAAGTTTCTCTATCCAGCTCAGAAGGATTATTTTGCGCTGTCATCGCCCAACCTCATTCCATTCTTTGAAAATAGAGTGACCCTGCAGGATTATCTGGCCTTGGATGATGGTGTCATGAATACCTATTTCCAAGTTTGGATGACCAGTCCAGACAAGATTTTATCTGACTTGGCTCAGCGTTTTATCAACCGCAAGGTCTTCAAGTCTATTGTCTTCTCTCAAGAAAACGAAGCGCATTTGGATATCATGCGAGACCTGGTTGGGCAAGTCGGTTTTGACCCTGATTACTATACTGCTATCCATCGCAATTTTGACTTACCCTATGATTTTTATCGGCCTGATGTTGAAAAACCCCGGACTCAGATTGAGATCCTGCAAAAAGATGGCAACTTAGCAGAACTGTCCAGCCTGTCTCCTATCGTTCATTCGCTAGCAGGGACCAGACAGGGCGATAATCGCTTCTACTTCCCTAAGGAAATGCTGGCAGATACAGGACTTTTCAGCGAAAAAAACCAGACCTTTATGCACTATATCAAAAACGACCAATTTACTTACGGAGAATAAATATGTCTATCAAATTAGTTGCCGTTGACATTGACGGTACCCTTTTAAATAACAAACGAGAAATCACTCCTGAAGTGTTCTCTGCTATTCAGGATGCCAAGGCTGCTGGTGTCAAAATCGTCATTGCAACTGGCCGCCCGATTCCCGGTGTCCAAAAACTGCTGGAAGACCTGAAGCTTAATCAGCCGGACAACTATGTTGTTACTTTCAATGGCGGACTGGTTCAAGATACGGTCACAGGCGAAGAATTGATTAAAGAAACCCTGACCTATGATGACTATCTGGATATCGAGCTGCTAGGACGAAAATTAGGCGTTCACATGCATGCCATCACCAAGGACGGCATCTATACAGCTAACCGCAATATTGGAAAATACACGGTCTATGAATCTAGCTTGGTCAATATGCCCGTCTACTACCGCACACCTGAGGAAATGACTGATAAAGAAATCGTCAAGTGCATGTATATTGATGAGCCGGAAATTCTGGATGCGGCCATTGCCAAGCTACCGCCGGAATTAGCAGAAAAATATACGCTGGTTAAGTCCGCTCCTTTCTATCTGGAAATTGTCAAAAAAACTGTCAATAAAGGAGCTGCTATCCTCCATCTGGCTGAAAAACTTGGCTTGAGCAAGGAGCAGACCATGGCTATCGGTGATGAAGAAAACGACCGCGCCATGCTAGAAGCAGTCGGCTCTCCTGTTGTCATGGAAAACGGCAGGGAAGAACTCAAAAAAATTGCCAAATATATCACCAAATCGAACGACGAATCTGGTGTAGCACACGCTATTAGAGAGTGGGTTTTAAAATAATGTATAGCTACAAAATTGGAATTTCAGCTCAGGAACACGACGATTTTGTCACGGCTCATCCGCAGGCCAATCTCCTGCAGAGCGCAGCCTGGGCTCAAATCAAGGACAACTGGGGAAACGAGCGCTTGGGCTTCTATAAAGACGGCCACTTGGTTGCTGCAGGCAGTATCCTGATCAAACCATTGCCCTTGGGGATGACTATGCTTTATATCCCGCGCGGTCCCATCATGGACTATAGTGACAAGGAGCTGCTGACCTTTGTTTTGGCGTCGCTCAAGAAATTTGCCAAGGAGAAAAAAGCTCTTTTTGTCAAGTTTGATCCCAGCCTCTTTCTGGTAGAAAGCAAGATGGGTGGCGAATTGCAAGACAAGACTGAGACGGTTAAGCTGATTCAAGAGCTACAGCAAGCTGGAGCTGTCTGGGTCGGACGGACTGAGTCTCTGGATGAAACCATCCAGCCTCGCTTGCAGGCCAATATTCATAAAGAAGATTTCAGCGAGGATCTGCTTTCTAAGAGTACTCGGCAGGCTATTCGTACAGCCCGTAACAAAGGTATTCAAATCCAATTTGGCGGAGCAGAATTACTGGATGACTTTTCAGCCCTGATGAAGAAAACGGAAAATAGAAAAAACATCCACCTGCGAGGCAAAGACTATTACCAAAAACTCTTGGATACTTATCCTGAGCACTCCTACATCACCTTGTCCAGCATTGATCTAAAGGCACGATTGGAAGACTTACAGGCTCAGCTGACCAAGACACTCAAAGAAGCAGAGAAATTTACCGAGAAAACCAAGCCCGGCAAGATTGAGAATAACCAGCAAGAACAGAAACGCCTCCAAGAAGAGATTGACTTCCTACAGGACAAAATCAGCCAAGGGACTGCTGTCGTTCCCCTGTCTGGCACCCTGGTCCTAGAATACGGCAAGACCTCTGAAAATATCTATGCCGGAATGGACGAGGAATACCGTCGCTACCAGCCAGCTATCATCACTTGGTACGAAACGGCCAAACATGCTTTTGAGCGCGGAGCAGATTGGCAAAATATGGGCGGAATCGAAAACGACCTCAAGGGCGGTCTCTACAGTTTTAAATCCAAGTTCAATCCAACCATTGAGGAATTTGCTGGTGAGTTTAACCTGCCGACCAATCCTCTTTACCACCTCTCCAATATGGCCTACACTCTCAGAAAGAAACTGCGCAGCAAGCATTAAAAGAAAGGAAGCTTATGACTTTTAAACTTCTCAGCCAAGAAGAATTCATCCAGCATACCTCAGCTAGCTCCCAACGCTCTTTTATGCAGACAGTGGAAATGGCAGAGCTGCTGAGTAAGCGTGGCTTCAGCACCCGGTATGTGGGCTACACTGACCCGCAGGGACAGGTAGTGGTGTCTGCTGTCCTCTACAGTATGCCTATGACTGGCGGTCTCCACATGGAAATCAATTGCGGCCCCGTCTCTACTGATGCTAAATACCTGACTCCCTTCTATCAAGACTTGCAGGTTTATGCAAAAAAAGAAGGCGCCCTAGAGCTGATTATCAAGCCCTACGAGACTTATCAGACTTTTGACAGCAATGGCCAGCCCACATCTGATGAAAAAGTCGACCTTATCCAGCAACTGACTGACTTAGGCTTTGCCTTTGACGGTCTTCAGACGGGCTATCCGGGCGGGGAGCCTGATTGGCACTATGTCAAAGACCTAACTGATCTGACAGAGAAAGACTTGCTCAAATCCTTCAGTAAAAACGGCAAGGCGACCGTCAAAAAGGCTAATACCTTTGGTATCAAGCTAACAAGGCTGGAACGCGACCAACTCAGCATTTTCAAAGACATCACGGCTGCTACCTCTGACCGACGGGAATATGATGACAAACCACTAGACTACTATCAAGATTTTTATGATAGCTTTGGTCAGCAAGCGGACTTTATGACAGCTAGCCTTAACTTCAAGGACTATCTTCAAAACTTACAAAAAGATCAAGAAAAACTGGGCCAGAAAATTCAGAAACTGCAGGCAGATTTGGAAAAAAATCCTCAATCTGAAAAGAAGCAAAATCAGCTGCGAGAGCTTTCCAGCCAGTTTGATAGCTTTGAAACCCGCAAAGCAGAAGCCCAAGAACTGATTGACAAGTACGGCGACCAAGACCAAATCCTGGCTGCCAGCCTCTTTATCTACACTCCTCAGGAAGCAACCTACCTCTTCAGCGGCTCCTATCCTGAGTTTAACAAATTCTACGCTCCAGCCTTGCTGCAGGAATACGTTATGACCGAAGGCATCAAGAGAGGCATTCCATTTTATAATTTCCTCGGTATTATGGGAATTTTCGACGGATCTGACGGCGTTCTGCGCTTCAAGCAGAATTTCAACGGCTTCATCGTCCGAAAAATGGGGACTTTCCGCTACTATCCCAACCCTCTTAAGTTTAAAATCCTTAGCTTAATTAAAAAAATGCTAAGGCGTTAAAAAGGGAGCCCTATTCATACTCCGCATTCTTTTTCATAGAAAAGGCTTGAAATCAGTTGATCTCAAGCCTTTTTCTTCCCCACTAATGTATTTATGAAATTAAATCCGAACTTAATTATTCAATGCCAATCTCGGCACGTACGACGTCCGCAATCGTATCGACATAATAATCCACTTCTTCATGAGTTGGAGCTTCAGCCATGACACGTAGAAGGGGCTCTGTTCCACTTGGGCGGACAAGGATGCGGCCATTTCCTGCCATCTCAGTTTCCATCTTTTCAATAATCTCTCTGATAGCAGGAACTTCCATAGACTTATCTTTCATGGCATTTTCGACGCGGATATTGACCAATTTTTGTGGGTAAATCGTCACTTCTGCAGCTAATTCAGATAAGCTCTTGCCAGTTTCTTTCATCACTTTTGTTAATTGCACCGCTGATAATTGACCATCTCCAGTGGTATTATAATCCATGATAATGACATGTCCAGACTGCTCGCCGCCTAAATTGTAGCCCGATTTCCGCATTTCCTCTACCACATAGCGGTCGCCGACAGCGGTCACCGCTTTATTGATTCCTTCGCGATCCAAGGCTTTGTGGAAACCAAGATTAGACATAACAGTTGTTACAATCGTATTGTGGGCTAATTGACCTTTCCCTGAAAGATATTTACCAATGATATACATAATCTTGTCACCATCTACAATATCTCCATTTTCATCAACGGCAATCAGCCGATCACTGTCCCCATCAAAAGCAAGTCCAATCGCAGCTCCCGATTCACGGACTGTTTCTTGCAAGGCTTCTGGATGTGTAGAGCCAACGTTTAAGTTGATGTTAAGACCATCTGGGCTTTCCCCAATAACTGTCAACTGGGCTCCCAAGTCTGCAAAAACTTGCCGGGCACTGGTTGAAGCTGCGCCATTTGCCGTATCAAGGGCAACATGCAAGCCTTCTAGCTCTAAACCAGTTGAAACTAGATATTGTTGATATTTCCGCAAGCCTTCTGGATAATCCATCAATCTTCCCAGACCTTCTGCACTTGGACGCGGAAGCGTATCCTCTTCGGCGTCTAGCAGAGCTTCGATTTCTAGTTCGCGTTCATCATCCAATTTATATCCATCACCACCAAAGAATTTGATGCCGTTGTCAAGAGCAGGATTGTGGCTGGCAGAAATCATGACACCAGCGCTAGCTTTTTCTGACTTGACCAAGTAAGCCACGCCCGGAGTGGCAATCACACCAAGCTTATAAACATGAATGCCGACTGATAACAACCCCGCAATCAATGCGTTCTCCAGCATTTCTCCTGAGATACGCGTATCGCGGCCAACAAAGACTCGAGGCACCTCACTTTCGTGTTGGCTTAGAACGTAGCCCCCAAAACGACCTAACTTAAAAGCCAATTCTGGCGTTAATTCTACATTTGCTTCTCCACGAACACCATCGGTTCCAAAATATTTACCCATTTTATAAAAATTTCCTTTCAAATTTTACTTTACTTGCTTGATGAAGTCGAACTCGAACTTGAGCCAGATTTCGAACTGGATGACGAGTTTGAATTTTTTGCTTTTGTGATTACTTTTATGGTTGTTTCAAATGGTGTCACAACACTAGGCATGACATTTCCATTGGCATCAACAGCCTGGAGCGGTACCATACCACTGTAGTTTCCTGAAATCGTAACATTTGACGGTAAAATCGCCGCTACATACTCAATATTATCTAAAGTCTCTGCATCACTTGTCACCGTTACTTCTGTGTCTTCAAGAGCAACATTCGTGATGGAGACATTTTCAGCTACCTGACTATTGGTAATCAGGTGACGAACGGCTACTTTCTTACTTGCTTTCTGCCCTATCTTGACCGAAATCTTTTGCGGATTGACTGTTGCAGACAGGCCGCTTGGCAGATTTTCCACTTTTAGCTGAGCCTCCACTGTCCCTTCCGTTGCATTGGATAAATCAGCCACCACACGAAACTTCCGTGTGCTCTCTTGCATTTCACTGCTCAGGCTAACTCTATTTGCCCCGGTTAAAACAACTGTGGCTTCTGAGGTAAATCCACTGATAAAATAGCGTTCACTGTCGTATTTGATATCAATCGGCACATTCGAAATTGTATTGCTGTAGGTTTCTGAAGTTATTTGCCGGATACTGATACTATTTTGAAAACTACTGGATGTCGCATAAACAAATAAAACTATAGCAAAGAATAAAGAGGAGATAATATAGAGAATTTTTTTACTCTGTTTCATTCTTCCATCCTCCTAGCAACCTGTTTTTTAAATTCTTTTTCTCCTGTTTATCTGACAAAAAGACCTTGCGCAGCTCTAATTCAAACTCGCTTAAACTTAGATCGTGCTTGAAAACTCCATTATGTGTCGTAGAAATACCGCCTGTTTCCTCAGAAACAACAAAGGTGAAGGCATCCGAAACCTCTGAAAGTCCAATCGCTGCTCGGTGTCGGGTTCCAAATTCCTTAGAAATACCTGTACTTTCTGTCAGCGGAAAATAGGCACAAGAAACAGCAATTTTATCATCCTTGATAATGACAGCACCGTCATGCAGGGGCGTGTTGGGAATGAAAATATTAATCAAAAGTTCCCCAGATACATCCGCATCCAGTGGAATCCCTGTCGCAATGTACTCCTGCAGCGTCCGCGTTCCCTGAATGGCTACCAGAGCACCGATCTTACGCGGACTCATGTAGGCAACTGCCTTGACAAAGGCTTGAATCATTTTTTCTTCATTGCTAATCGGGGTTGCTGAGAAAATCTCGGTCGCTCGCCCCAGCTTTTCAAGACCCGTCCGAATCTCTGGTGAAAAAATCACCACGGCAGCAATCACCCCATAGGTAATAACCTGATTGATCAACCAAGAGATTGTCGTCAGACCGATGATGTTGGCCAAAATCTGGGCTAAAATAAAAATCATAACCCCACGAACCAAGATCATAATCTTCGTCCCGGCAATGGTTTTGGTAAGATAATATAAAATCCCAGTTACCAAGGCAATGTCAATAATATTAATTACAATACTCCAAGGACTGTCAAACAAATTAGACCAGTATTGGAGATTGGTTAGCTGATGAAAATTCATTACATACTCGTCCTCACATTCAAAAACAAACGTCCTCAATCATTATATCACTTTTAATGATATTTTTCTGTAACCTTCTTTACTTTTTTATGATAAAATATTTCTTATGAAGATAAATACAGCATTGGGCCTCTTGGCAGGCAAGTCCTCCCACTTTGTTCTCAGCAAAATGGGACGTGGCTCGACCCTGCCAGGGAAAGTTGCCCTAACATTCGACAAAAACATTTTACAAAACCTAGCCAAGAACTATGAGGTCGTGGTTGTTACCGGAACCAATGGTAAAACTCTAACTACAGCTCTAACAGTAGGCATCCTCAAGGAAGCCTTCGGAGAAGTGGTGACCAACCCCAGCGGTGCCAACATGATTACCGGAATCACGACAACCTTCCTAACCGCTAAGAAAGGCAAATCTGGCAAGAATATCGCTGTGCTGGAAATCGATGAAGCCAGCCTGTCTCGGATTTGTGATTATATCAAGCCTAGCCTCTTCGTCTTTACCAACATTTTCCGTGACCAGATGGACCGCTATGGTGAGATATACACGACCTACCAGATGATTCTGGATGCTGCAGCAAAAGTGCCTGAAGCGACTGTTCTGATGAATGGTGACAGCCCCCTCTTTAATTCGGTCAGCTTAAAAAATCCAATTCGCTACTACGGATTTGACACGGAGAAAAGCCAGGTTAAGCTGGCGCACTACAATACTGAGGGCATCCTCTGTCCCAAGTGCGAGCATATCCTCAAGTACGAGCTCAACACCTATGCAAATCTGGGGGCTTATATCTGTGAGGACTGCGGCTTCAAGCGTCCTAAGCTTGACTACAGCCTGACCGCTCTCAAAACACTTGAGCATAACCGCTCTGCCTTTACCATTGATGGACAAGACTATCAAATCAATATCGGCGGTCTCTACAATATCTATAACGCTCTAGCAGCAGTGTCAGTAGCTCAGTTCTTTGGTGTCGAGCCGGCTACCATCAAGGCTGGATTTGACAAGAGCCGAGCTGTCTTTGGCCGTCAGGAAACTTTCAAAATCGGCAACAAGGAATGTACCTTAGTCTTGATTAAAAATCCGGTCGGAGCTACTCAAGCCTTAGACATGATTGAGCTGGCGCCTTTTGACTTTAGCCTATCTATCCTGCTCAATGCCAACTATGCAGACGGCATTGATACCAGCTGGATCTGGGATGCTGATTTTGAGAAAATTTTAGAGATGGATATTCCTCAGGTTATCGCAGGCGGTGTGCGCCACTCTGAGATTGCTCGTCGACTGCGGGTAACGGGCTATCCAACAGATCAGATTACTGAAGTCAAAGATTTGGAAGCCGTCTTCAAGGCCATTGAACAGCAAGAAACCAAGCATGCCTATATCTTAGCAACTTATACCGCCATGCTTGAATTCCGCGAGTTGCTGGCAGACCGTCAAGTGGTCAGAAAGGAGATGAACTAATGGTTTACAGATCCCTCACTTCTCCTGAAAACCAGGACTATCGCTATGATATAAAGATTGCTCATCTCTATGGCAATCTCATGAATACATACGGCGACAACGGCAATGTCCTCATGCTCAAGTATGTGGCTGAAAAGCTAGGCGCTAGAGTTGAAGTCGATATCGTCTCTCTAGAAGATGACTTTGACAAGGACAGCTACGACATCGTCTTCTTTGGCGGAGGTCAAGACTATGAGCAAACAATCGTGGCCCGTGACTTGCCAACTAAAAAAGAAGCTTTGGAAAGCTTTATCAATGAAAATGGCGTTGTGCTAGCTATCTGCGGTGGCTTCCAACTCTTAGGCCAATACTATATCGAAGCTTCTGGCCGACGAATCGAAGGTCTAGGCATCATGGGTCACTATACCCTCAACCAGACCAAAAACCGCTATATCGGTGATATCAAGATTCATAACGAAGAGTTTAACGAGACTTACTATGGCTTTGAAAATCACCAAGGTCGTACCTTCCTCTCTGATGATGAAAAACCTCTGGGCAAAGTCGTCTATGGGAATGGCAACAACCAAGAAGATGGCAATGAAGGCGTCCACTATAAGAATGTCTTTGGCTCCTACTTCCATGGTCCCATCTTGTCCCGCAATGCCAACTTGGCCTACCGTTTAGTGACCACCGCTCTGAAAAACAAGTATGGCTCAGATATTAAACTGGCTGCTTATGAAGATATCCTAGCTCAGGAAATCCCAGAAGAATATGGAGATGTCAAAAGCAAGGCAGAGTTTGAGTAAATAATAGGAGAATCACTATGAAAGAAAAATTACACTATATTCTGCTTTTGATTACCATTCTATTGGTGGCCAGTATTTCCTTGGCCAATATGCAGAGCGTTAATGTTAGCTTTATCTTGTTCACCTTCAAACTTCCCTTAATCATATTGATTTTGGTCTCAGTGCTCCTAGGCTCTGTCACGACCTTTCTCATCAGCATGACGAAAAATTTTTCACTGAAAAGAGAACTGAAAAAAACAAAAGAAGTGCTTAAAAATTCTCATACAGAAAACTAGGTTGGAACTCCAGCCTAGTCTTTTTGTATTCTCTTTTGAAAAAGGTAGGAAATCAAAGCTAATCCCATCACTCCGAAACCGATCAGAAGAAAGGAAAGGGTGTGAACACTCGGCAGGAGCGTCATCAGAAAAGTCGCAGGGGGCATGAAAAGAATTGCCAGCGTGTAGATGGTCGAAAAAACTCGGCCTAGATACTGCTTATCCACCTTGGTCTGAACCTGACTGAAGAAATGAATATTAAAAACAGTCATAAAGAGCTCGCAAATAAGATTACCAGAATAAGAAAAATATGGATGAATCGGTAGCAAAGCAGAGACACCCATGACCGCAACTCCTACACCTGTCAATAATAGGGCTACAAGAAGATTTCCCATACTGGCCTTGACCTTGCTGGCTAAAATAGCTCCGATGATTGAGCCAATAGCGCCCAAACTCAGAATAGTCGCATAAGAGCCGGTCTTGCCGTAGAGCTGATTGGTAAAAGGCAATAGATAATTAAAGGCCGCAAAGAAAAAGTTGACGACAGAAGCTACCAAGAGCAGAAAGAAGATTTCTTTTTGCTGACGGATATAAACTAAACCTTCCCTGATATCTCTCAGGATATTTCCAAGATTGATGGGAGACTTCTGCTTGCTTGGCTCATGATTAGGCAGAAAGTAAACCAAGGCAAAAGCCAGAAAAAAGCTAAGGGCATCTAGCTGAAGGGTCATTCGCAGATTTGCATACTGCATCACGATAAAAGACAGAACTGGAGCTGAGACACTGATAACCTGCAAGGCCAGCTCCAGATGAGAATTGTAGGCCACAATGTCTTCTTTGTCCACAATTTCGGTAATATAAGACTTATTAGCTGGCCGAGAAAAGGCAAAGGCTATAGCCTGAACCACATTAGCAAAAATCAGCCCCCCAATCATCAGCTGGTCATTAGAAATAAAAGAAATCAGCAGACAAAGACCAGCACAAATCAAGTCCGTTACCATCAGCACCTTACGTCTGGAAAAGCGGTCCGTAATGGCCCCACCCAAAGGATTGAATAAGATAGAAGTGACTAGCTCTGATATCTGATAAATGCCCAAGACCGTCTGTCCCAGAGCTCCCAAAGAAGCAAGCCAGATGCTGTTTCCATAGTCATAAAGCATATTCCCAATTTTATTAATAGCAGCCCGTGTAATCAGCTGCGCTGCCTGTCGATTCATAAAAATACCTCCTTCCATTTCTGAAACTATTGTATCAGGAATAGAGGGAGGTTCTTTGTTTTTCCCATATTTGGGAAATTATACTTTTACAAACTTATGGAAATGCTCTTGATAATAGGCAACTTGCTCTGGTAGTCCCAGCACTTCAAAGATATGCATGGCTTCCTGCATTTGCTTGATTCCCTGCTTCTTCTGTCCCTTCTGATAAGCCGCAAAACCCTTGAGATAGAGGAACACATTGCGTTCATAGAGTTTGATGCCCTTGCCAATGATTTTCTCTACGTAAGCCTCAAAATAACTAGCCTTATCAAAAGAACAACTTTCCAAACAATGCTGGTAACAATTGAGAGCTATAATCAAGACTAATTTCTTATGGCGACCGATCTCTTTATAGTAGTTCTCCCTCTCCATGACTTCCTTGCCCAGACGGTAGACGTAATCCACATCATAGAAACTATAGAGATTGCCAAAGAGGATAAGCTCGTACATGGTCCAGTCTTCCACTTGGAAGAGATAGTCGGCCACCTTATCTAAATCCTCTTGCCTCATGCGAAACTGACTGTCTCGCTGACAAATCAAGCCCTGCATCAAAATCCAATTCAGCTCATAGTAGAGAGGAGCACTACTAGCTTGGGCTTTTTTCAACTGCTCCGCTTGCAAGTCTTGAAATCCCTTGATGTCATTTGAGTAGTAAAGAGGGATAATCTGACCCATCATGGCCACATGCTCATGCTGCTGGAAATTCCGTTCCTTGTCCATAAAATTTTCAAGAGTCACATGGATATTATCCAAGAGATCCAAAAATTTCGAGAGGGTCATGTCCGACTCTCCCAGCTCAAAACGAGACAGCTGAGAGGTCGAGCAGACCTGACCGGCTGCTTCCTTCAAAGAATAATGTCCATTTAAACGAAAATCGCGAAAAACTTTGCCTAAATTTTCCATTTGTTTACCACTTCAATTCCTTTAACTGCTGTTCTGCTCCCTAGTCGCTTCTTTCAAAACTACTTTCCAGCCCCTTTGTTCGGATTCTACTTTCGGACGAGCCTCATTTCGTCAAAATCTTCTCAGCCGAAAATCGGAAAAGGCAAATTCTACAAAAAGAACTCGTCCGAAAATAGAAAGTTCGGGATTTGCTCTCAGACTAACCGTCCGAAAATCTGACAGAGTCATTTTGCTCCAAAATAGCTTTTCAGAAAATCTGACGGACTGACTTGTCTTTAAAAGAACTTAGATTGCATGAAGAATGCTTTCTTTTCCTCTAAAAAATCTCAGAACACATGAAAAAGTTCGGGTTTTACTCTCAGGGAAACGATTCTTCATAAAGGATTTTTCTTTTTGCTCTAAAACTAGAAATTTCACATGTTAACATTCGGGTTTTTCTCTTTTGGGACTGATTTCACATGTGAAATTAAGTATTTTGAGCTCTGGGAAGCTCATTTCTCACAGAAACTAGGCATTCTTACACAGGTTCTTTTTCCTTCTCACACCTTCTCCGCCAGTTCTTCCCATTCTAGCATGGCTTCTTCTTGTTTGGCGGTCAGCTGGTCGATTTGCTGCTGGCTCTCCATCAGTTCGCCAGCGTCATTAGTGGCCTCCATGGCTTCCTGAAGCTGACTGATCTGGCTGTCCAAGTCCTCAATTTGCACTTCCAGTTGTTCTAGGCGGCGGGCCAGCCGGCGCTGTTCTTTCTGGTTTTCCTTTTGAAGCTGATAGTCATTGGCAGGGGCAGGCTTGTCAGGACTAGTCTGCTCCGTCTCCTCACGCAAGGCTTCCTGCTCTGCCTTTTTCTCCAGATAGTAGTCATAATCACCCAGATAAAGGGTGGAACCTGTTTCAGAGAGCTCAACAATCTGGGTGGCCACACGATTGATAAAGTAACGGTCATGGCTGACAAAGAGCAGGGTGCCGTCAAAGTCAATCAGGGCATTTTCCAGCACTTCCTTGCTGTCAATATCCAAGTGGTTGGTCGGCTCGTCTAGGATGAGGAAGTTGTTGTTTTCCATAGACAGCTTTGCTAGAAGCAGACGCGCCCGCTCTCCACCCGACAGCATGCCGACCGATTTCTTGACATCGTCACCTGAAAAGAGAAAGGCCCCCAAGCGATTGCGAATTTCAACCTCTGGCGTCAGCTTGAAGTCGTTCCATAGCTCGTCAAGTACCGTATTGCTGGCAGTCAGTTTGCTCTGGGTCTGGTCATAGTAGCCCACTTCCACATTAGCTCCCAGCTGCTCCTTGCCTCTGATGAAGGGCACTTGACCGATTAGTGATTTAATCAAGGTCGTCTTTCCAATCCCATTTGGTCCGACAATAGCTACCGCATTAAACTTGCGAATGTCAAGGTTGATCGGCTCTGACAGGACTTCCTCTCCATAGCCAATAGCCGCATTTTCCAAGGTCAGCACAACATTGCCCGAAACCTTATCAGCTTTGAAGGTCATATTGGCTGAGCGACCGCCGGTTTCTGGTCTGTCCAAACGCTCCATCTTTTCCAGCTGC
Source organism: Streptococcus sinensis (assembly GCF_000767835.1). GTDB lineage: Bacteria > Bacillota > Bacilli > Lactobacillales > Streptococcaceae > Streptococcus > Streptococcus sinensis. Next base: position 121,243 of record NZ_JPEN01000068.1, read on the forward strand.
TTGCGGCGGGACTGAGCCCGCTTGGTTGTGGAGGCTCGGACTAGATTGCGATTGACAAAGTCCTCCAGCGCAGCGATTTCTTTCTGCTGCTTTTCGTAGTTCTTAGCTTCGGTGGCTAGCTTCTGCTCCTTTTGGACCACAAAACTGGAGTAATTTCCCACATAGCGATCCAAGGAATGCTTGGTCAAATCCAGCGTGATGGTCGCAACCTTGTCTAAGAAATAGCGGTCGTGGCTGACGATAATCAGGGCACCGCTGTAGTTGACTAAGTAAGTCTCTAGCCAGGCAATGGTCTCGATATCCAAATGGTTGGTCGGCTCGTCCAGGACCAGCAGTTCTGGCTTTTCCAAAAGCATCTTAGCCAGAGCCAGACGGGTATTCTGCCCGCCTGAAAGCTCAGAAATCTTCATCTGCCACATGGACTGGTCAAACTTGAAGCCATTCAAAATAGCTCGAATATCGGCCTCGTAGGTAAAACCACCTTTCTGGCGAAAGTCCTCTGACAGCTGGTCATACTGGGTCATGAGAGCAGTCAGGTCTTCCCCTGACAATTCTCCCATTTGCAGCTCCATCTGCCGCAAGCGTTTTTCTTGCTGACGCAGACTATCAAAGACCAGGAGCATCTCGTCGTAGATAGTATTCTCCGACTCAAAGCGGCTGTCCTGAGCCAGATAAGATAGGGAAAGGTCTCGTTTTTTATTAATCTGACCAGAAGTAGGCTCTTCCTCGCCCACCAAAATCTTGAGCAGGGTTGACTTCCCAGCTCCGTTTTTACCGACCAGAGCAATCCGGTCGCCTTCATCCACCTGCAGGTTAATATTGTTAAAAAGAAGCTCCCCTGCAAAAGAGCGTTCAATCTTGCTTGCTTGTAAAATAATCATAAGACCATTATAGCAGATTTCTAGGTGCAGAGCTATTAGCTTCGACTAAAAAACACAACCGAAACTATCTGTCTCTCAAGCCAATTCAAAGGAAAATTTCAAATTTTTCCAACGAAAACTCAGTCCAGCCAACCCCGTCCAATGATTCTATACCAGACCACTCCTGCTATAGAATCAAGTTTTTATGCATGAGCACATCAAAAAAGCCGAAAGAGTTCAACTCTAACAGCTTTACTTTCTATTCAATAACTTGCGTTTCAGCTAGTTTCTTATACCAGTGAGCGGATTTCTTAGGATAGCGATCCTGCGTTTCAAAGTCTACGTAGAATAAGCCGTAGCGTTTTTCATAACCGTTAGACCAAGAAAAGACATCCATCAAAGACCAGATGAAGTAGCCTTTGACATTAGCCCCGTCTGCAATCGTATCGGATAAAACTTCCAGATGCTGCTTGACGTAGTCAATGCGAGCATCGTCGTAAACTGTATTGTCCACAAATTCATCTTTATAACCCAGACCATTTTCCGTGATATAGATTTTCTTGTAGTTTGGATAATCCTTCTTAATCCGCATGATTTGGTCATAGAGACCTTGCGGATAAATAATCCAATCCCAATCGGTTTTTGATATATGGACTGGAGATTCTCTGCGTCCCACACCCTTAATCTGGTACTTAGAGCTTCCCTTTTCACCTTTTCCGTTATGAATGATTTCCGTTTCGCCTTCGAAGTCGCGCATCCAATCACTCATATAGTAGTTGATGCCAAGGAAGTCATTGAGGTCTTTAGCTGCTTCTAAAGCCGCAAAGTCTTCATCGCGCAGATCCAGCTGACCACCATTGACCTTAAGGATATGATTCACTCCTGCCAGAGTTACATCTGAATAGTGCCCCAGATAAGTCGCATCTAGGATAAACTTGTTATGGATAATATCTTCCAACTCTGCTGCTCTGACATCTGCTGGATTTGCTGGATCGTAAGGATATTTTGTCGGCAGTGCATGAACGACACCAATTTCACCCTTGTAGCCCTTGTCCTTGTAGAGCTTAACGGCACGAGCATGGGAGACCATCATGTTGTGATGAGATTGGAAAACCTTGGCCAAGTCGTACTGGATACCCGGCGGGAATTTTCCAACTAAGTACTGGCCATCACCAATGGGGCCAATTTCATTGAAAGTTGTCCAATAGCGAACTTCTGGAAATTCTTCAAAACAGAAAGCCGCATAATCTACAAAGTGCTCAATGTTGTCCCGATTGAGGAAATCTCCATTTGAATGAAGAGCCTCTGGTGTATCGAAGTGGTGAAGGGTCACAAAAGGTTCTACATGGCGCTTGTGGCATTCTGCGAAAAGATTATGGTAAAATTCCACACCTTTTGGATTGACCTCGCCATAGCCTGTCGGGAAAATCCGTGACCAAGCGATGGAAATCCGAATACCATTGACACCATACTCTTCAGCCAATTTCAGATCCACAGGATACTTATGGTAAAAGTCACTGGCAGGTTCTGCTGTATACCAGTAGTTGTCCTCTAGGTATTTATCCCAGGCAACAGGACCCTTTCCATCTGTGTGGGTTGCTCCTTCAGCTTGATAGGCTGCTGTTGCACCACCGAAAATAAAATCTTTAGGTAAGGTTTTTGTCATCTTATTTTCCTTTCAATAGCATTTGAGATGAGGTCAAGCTTGACTAGATCTTATCAAGTTGCTTCATCTCAAATAAACAGATTTAGTTGTTAAATTGCTCCTGAACGAAGGCTAACGCCCCTTTACCATCACGGGTTAGTTTGATGTATTGGCCACCTTCTGTTTTAGCTAGTTTGATACCCAATTTATCCGTTTCCGCCTTCATGTCTTCAAAGTTGGAAGCAACTTGAGGGGCCAGGATAACCAGGTCAAACTCAGGTAACATCTCACGGTGAGCACCATAACCGCCCGCCGCTGCTTTCACAGGAACCTTGTATTCAGCTGCTGCTTTATTCAAAGCGTTAGCCAGCAATCCGCTGGTACCGCCACCTGCACAGAGCACCAGAACATTGGTCTCTTCGCTAATATTGTTTTGCGCTGGAGCTTCTTCTGCTACAGCTCCTGCATTGGCTTTATCGAGAATAGCATCTGCTTTAGCAGTGTTGAAATTCGCTGCAACTTTTTCTTTCAATTCATCATTTGATTTTCCAGAACGTTCGTCTTCCAGAATTTGTTCATCATAAACTTTAACGAATGGATAGTAGATGATAAAGTCTACTGCAATCAAAGTTGCTGCCAAAACTACAGACAGAAGTTGGAAGTTGGTTCCAAGAATAATACCCAAAGGTCCTGGAGTCGTCCAAGGCAGGTTAGCTGTAAAGCTGTTCATACCCAGAATATCAATAAAGAATTTGAAAATCCAGACATTGGCAATTGGCGCCAAGATAAATGGAATAAAGAAGACTGGATTCAATACGATTGGAGCGCCAAAGAGGATGGGCTCATTTACCCCAAAGAAAGTTGGTACGACAGACGCACGGCCGATAGCCTTATTACGTTTAGACTTACAGATCCACATGAACATGAATGGGACAATCAAGGTTGCACCTGTACCTCCCATAGTAACGATAAACATTTGTGTACCAGATGTCAAAATCTTATCTGCGTGTTGTCCTTGTTGGAGAAGCTGCAGATTGACCTCCGCATTGGCATAAGTGATGGCCGCAATCGCTGGCTCAACGATAGAAGGACCATGGATCCCCACAAACCAGAAGAAGGCAAATGCTCCAAAGATAAGGGTGATCCCTAGATAACCATCAGCAGCTGAGAAGAGCGGTGCAAAGAATTTACCAACTGACTCGGCCAAACCAGCACCGACAAAGTTCCGTGCGAGAATATCTAAGACATAAAGTGATACAACAGAAAGAGTGAAAGGAATGACGTCTTTAAAGACTTGTGAGATATTCGGCGGAACCTCGTCTGGCATCCGAATGGTCACATTATTCTTCACACAGACCTTATAGATATTGACAGTTACAAAGGCTGAAATGAAGGCTGTTAGCAGTCCTTTAGTACCCAGGAAACCAGTCGCAAAACCATTTTCTATCGGATCAGCTGCTAGCAGCAATAAACCAACAATAGCTGCCAGAAGTGTAGACATATAGTTGATTTGATTGGTTTTCTCCATGCTTCGATTGACAGAATCGGTCAAAGATTTAGCCGTTGTACCAGCTACCAAAAGAGCTAAAATCCCCATAGAGTAACCGTAAGGTTTCATCAGGAGCGCTTCAATATCTTTTGGCCACTGGAAGCCCCATGAATTTGGCACATAAGTAATCAGGATAAAGATGGAGGAGAAAAGAATAACTGGCATCCCTGCGATAAAACCATCACGGATAGCCCGCAAGTAGATGTTACGTGATAGTTTTTCAAAGAAAGGCTTCCCTTTCTCAATAATTCCAATAAGTTTGTTCATTATTTTGCTCCTCTTTTGTATAATTCAATCATGTGTTTCATCAAATCCTTGAGCAACAAGGTTGTCATCAGGTGATCTTGACCGTGCATCATGGTCACACTGTAAGCCAAATCTTCACCTGATGCTTCTTTGGTCAGCAGGTCTGTCTGAGCGTGGTGCGCTTCAATAATACAAGCATTAGCTTCTTCTACCAAGCTTTCTGCTCGGTCAAATTCTCCTGCTTGAGCTGCATTCAATGCTTCCAACAATTTGGAACGAGCATCACCTGCGTAGGCTACGATTTCAAAACCAAGTAATGTAATTTCTTCTCTGTTCATAATAGAACCTTATATTTATATTAGCGGGTAGCTTCCGCCAGTATAAACCCTTTCTTAATTATTTTATA